>NZ_JBHWJL010000176.1:0-10458 GCF_042731495.1 Streptomyces sp. NPDC059853 | reverse complement strand
CACGAAGAAGGGGCACTCCTGTGTCCGGCTCACCCGGGACGACGGCCGGGTGCTTGTCATCGACCCCGGCGGCTTCAGCGAGGCGGACGCCGCGCTGGGCGCCGACGCCATCCTCGTCACGCACGAGCACCCGGACCACTTCGACGAGGGGCGGCTGCGCGCCGCCCTGGAGGCGGCCCCGCACGTCGAGCTGTGGACGCTGCGCAGCGTCGCCGATCAGCTCTCGGCGGCCTTCCCCGGCCGGGTGCACACCGTCGGGCACGGCGACAGCGTCACGGCGGCCGGCTTCGGCGTCGAGGTGTACGGGGAGCTGCACGCGGTGATCCACCCCGATCTGCCACGCATCACCAATATCGGCTTCCTGGTGGACGGCGAGGTCTTCCACCCGGGCGACGCGTTCACCGTGCCCGAGCGGCCGGTGCACACGCTGCTGCTGCCCCTGCACGCTCCGTGGAACAAGTTCTCCGAGGTGGTGGACTACGCGCGCGAGGTCGGCGCCGAGCGCGCCTACGCCGTCCACGACGGCCTGCTGAACGACACCGGGCTCGGGGTCTACGGCCGCAATCTGGGGCCGCAGGGCCCCGGCCTCGGCGACACCACCGGCTACGCGCGGCTGGCCCCCGGCGACTCCACCACCCTCTGACCCGCGAGAGAGATCCCGATCCGATGCGTATCGCCACCTGGAACATCAACTCGATCACCGTCCGGCTGCCCCGGCTGCTGGCCTGGCTGGAGAGCAGCGGCACCGACGTCCTGTGCCTGCAGGAGCTGAAGTGCGCCCCCGAGGCGTTCCCCGCCGAGCAGCTGCGCGAGCTGGGCTACGAGGCGGCCGTGCACGCCGGCGGCCGGTGGAACGGGGTGGCGGTGGTCTCCCGGATCGGGATCTCCGAGACGGTGACCGGCCTGCCCGGCGGCCCGGAGTACGACGGGCTGAACGAGCCGCGCGCGGTGGCGGCCACCTGTGACGGGGTCCGGGTGTGGTCGGTGTACGTGCCCAACGGCCGCGAGGTGGGGCACCCGCACTACGCGTACAAGCTGCGCTGGCTGGCGGCGCTGCGGGAGGCGGTGCGCGGGGACGCGGCGGCGGGGCGGCCGTTCGCGGTGCTCGGCGACTTCAACATCGCCCCGGCGGACGAGGACGTGTGGGACATCTCGGCGTTCGAGGGGGCCACGCATGTGACCGCCGAGGAGCGCGAGGCGCTGGCCGCGCTGCGCGGTACGGGTCTCGCGGACGTGGTGCCGCGCCCGCTCAAGTACGACCGGCCGTTCACGTACTGGGACTACCGGCAGCTGGGATTCCCGAAGAACCGGGGCATGCGCATCGATCTGGTGCTGGGCAACAAGGCGTTCGCGGGCGGGGTCGAGGACGCGTACGTGGACCGCGAGGAGCGCAAGGGCAAGGGGGCCTCCGACCACGCCCCGGTGGTGGTGGACCTGAAGCTGTAGCGCGGCCGGGCGAGTTTCGGCGGGCGAACAAGATCACGGGTGTGGCCCTGTGGTGCCGGGCCCGGCCGGAGTGGGACGCTGCACCGCATGAACATCCCTTTCCTGGACAACTGGCGCAAGCGCGCCGATCCGCGGCCGGGGGCGCCTCCGGGTCAGCGGAGCGGGGACAGCCCGTGGGGCGAGGGCGTCGCACAGCTGCTGTCCGAGTGCGAGTTGCTGCGCTCCCGGGCGCTGGCCGCCGGGGTGGTGCTCGGCGACACCGCGCACTCCCTGGAGGCGCTGGACCAGTTGCTGCCGCGCTGGCGCGACGATCCGGAGGAGCTGGCGGGCCTGGGCACCGACGCGGGTCTGTATCTGGGCACCGTCCTGGTGCGGACGGTGCCGGGGGCGCGCTGGGTACCGGGGGCGCGCGGCGGCCCGGTGGTGGTGCTGGCGTCGGGTCGGCGGGTGGATGTGCTCGCCGCCGGACGGGAATGGGCGGAGGCCGGGGCGCCGGAGCTGTCCCAGGTGTACGCGGCGTCCGCCCGGCTGTGAGGCGGACGCGGCCCGGGCCGCGCACCGGAGCGGGATGGGCCGGCGGCCGGCGGGGTGCGTAGCCCTCGGCCTCAGGTGCCGAAGCCGATCGTGTACTCCAGCCGCCAGCGGTCCCCGCGCAGCACGGTGTCGGAGGTCTCCACGGCGCGGTCGTGCTCGTCGTAGTGGGTGCGCTGCACCGAGGTGAGGCACTGGCCGGGCGAGCAGCCCAGCGCGTCGGCCTCCGCGCCGGTGGCGGGCCGGGAGGCGACCGTCTCGGTGGCGCGCACGACGCGGATGCCGATGGCCGCGAACCGGCCGCGTACGCCGCGCCGGGCGTAGGGTCCGCGTTCGGGGTGGAGCACGTCGGTGCCCTTGGTGAGTTCCAGCGGCTCCCAGCTGGTGGCGAGTTGCAGCGGCCGGCGGTCCGCGAGGTATTCGTACTGGGTGCACATCAGGGGTTCGCCGACGCCGACGCCGAGCCGGTGGGCGATGTCCGGCGGCGCGGCGATGGCGGTGGAGGTGGCCTCCCAGATCAGGTCGGGGGCGTTCGTGCCGGGCCCATCCGCGCCGGAGAGGATCCGGACCCGGGCGGCGAGCGGGCTGTCGACGGCGCCGGTGGAGCGGACGAGCACCCCGAGCGGCGCGCGGTCGCTGACGAAGACACCGCGCCCGAACTGGCCGGTGGCGTAACCGGCGGCCTTCAGCACCCGTACGGCGCGATCCACGGTCTGGTCGCTGGCGGTGTAGGTGCGCTTCAGCTCGGCGCGGGAGGGGATGCGTGCCCCCACCGGGAGGGTCCCCTCGTCGATCTGCTGCCGCAGATCGTCCGCGATGCGCTGGTACACGGGCCGGGCGTCGCCCATCCTCATCATCCTTTCCGCCGACGTCCAGGCTACGTCACTATGTCACGCCGCGTCAGAGGTCCTTACTCCTGGTGAGCTTGGGCTGGGGAGCGGTGGCGGTCTTGGTGACGTCGGCGACGAGTTCGACGACATCGGGCCCGTAGGCCTGGGAGTTGACGACCTTCAGCAGCAGCACGAAGGTGCCGCCCGAGCCGTACTTGCGGCTGAGCCGGGCGTTGTGGCGGGCCAGGTAGCGGGCGGCGGCCTGGTGGGTGATGGAGCGCTGGCCGCAGGCGAGGAAGACCGGGCGGCCCTCCTGTCCGGCGGTGAGGCGGGCGAGGAGGACGTGTTCGACGGAGCCGTTCTCCAGCCGGTAGCGCTCGCTGCCGATGACGAACGCCCCCCGGTCGGGTCCCGGGTCGGCGTCCGTGTTGACGGAGACCCCCGGCAGCAGACTGTGCAGGTGGGCGGCGGAGCGGCGGTTGGCGACGGGGCTGCCGAGGCAGAACTCGGTGCGTTCGCCGAAGCCCTGGCGTGCGGTCTCGCCGGATATCAGCTGGGCACGGGCGCCGCAGTTCTTCACGACCGCCGAGAGTTCGAGCAGGGCCATGACATCGTTGCGGGCCACCGCGCCGTCGGTGCCGGTGTCGCGGCTGACCACCAGCACGCATTCGGAGTTGTCCGGCAGGCCGAAGAACTCCTGGCGGCGGCGGTGGGCGTGGGCGCTGAGCCGGGAGCGGGCGAACCAGCCCAGGGCGAGGGCGGCGAGGGCGGTCACGGCGACCGCGATCACGAGGGTACGGGCGTCTTCCGTCATGGCCGGACCCTACCGGCGGGGTGCGACGGTCCTCGACCCCTCGGGCGGTGCGGGCGGGCACGGCTGCGGCGGGGTGGCAATCGCGGCGGATTCGGCGACGTAGCGCTGATGCCCTTGCCACGGTGTGTGACGGCTCCTAACGTCGCACCGGGCCCGCCGGGCGGGTCCGGCCCCCAGTTCACAGGAGCAGCCGATGGCCGAGGCCGATGTTGTGCGTGCCGCGCTGGTGCAGGCCGCCTGGAGCGGTGACACCGAGTCGATGATCGTCAAGCACGAGGAGCACGCGAGGGAGGCGGCCCGGCGCGGAGCGCGGGTGATCGGCTTCCAGGAGATGTTCAACGCCCCGTACTTCTGCCAGGTGCAGGACGCGCGGCACTACCGCTGGGCGGAGCCGGTGCCCGGCGGGCCGACCGTGGAGCGGCTGCGGTCGCTGGCCCGGGAGACGGGTCTGGTGATCGTGGCACCGCTGTACGAGGTGGCCGACGCGGGCCACTACTACAACACGGCGGCGGTGATCGACGCCGACGGCACGGTGCTGGGCGTCTACCGCAAGCACCACATCCCGCAGCTGCCCGGATTCTGGGAGAAGTTCTACTTCCGCCCCGGGAACCTGGGCTGGCCGGTGTTCGAGACGGCGGCGGGCCGGATCGGCGTGTACATCTGCTACGACCGGCACTTCCCGGAGGGCTGGCGCGCGCTGGGGCTGGGGGGCGCGCAACTGGTGTACAACCCCTCGGCGACCTCGCGCGGCCTGTCCGCGCACCTGTGGCGGCTGGAGCAGCCGGCGGCGGCCGTGGCGAACCAGTACTTCGTCGCGGCGATCAACCGGGTGGGGACGGAGCGCGAGTACGGCGACAACGACTTCTACGGCACGAGCTACTTCGTCGATCCGAGCGGGCGGCCGGTGGGCGCGCCGGCGAGCGACACCGAGGAGGAACTGCTGGTGAGGGACCTGGACCTGGGACTGATCGAGGAGGTGCGCCGGACGTGGGCGTTCTACCGGGACCGGCGGCCGGACGCGTACGAGGGGCTGGTGCGGCCATGAGCGCGGGATCGCTGTACGAGCGGCACCGGGCGGTGCTGCCGGGCTGGCTGGCGCTGTACTACGAGCGTCCGCTGGAGCTGTCGCACGGCGAGGGCCGGCATGTGTGGGACGTGGACGGCAACCGCTATCTGGACTTCTTCGGCGGCATCCTGACGACCATGACGGCGCACGCGCTGCCGGAGGTGACGAAGGCGGTCGCGGAGCAGGCGGCGCGGCTGGTGCACTCCTCGACGCTGTATCTGAGCCGTCCGATGGTGGACCTCGCGGAGCGGATCGCGGATCTGTCGGGCATCGAGGACCCGCGGGTGTTCTTCACGACCTCGGGCACCGAGGCGAACGACACGGCGCTGCTGCTGGCCTCGGCGTACCGGGGCGGCGCCAACCAGGTGCTGGCGATGCGCAACAGCTACCACGGGCGGTCCTTCTCCACGGTGGGGATCACCGGCAACGCGGGCTGGTCGCCGACCACGCTGTCGCCGTTGCAGACGCTGTACGTGCACGGCAGCGTCCGGACCCGGGGCCCGTACGCGGGGCTGCCGGACGCGGAGTTCACGGCGGCGGCGGTGGCGGACCTGGAGGACATGCTGGCGCACACCCGCCCGGCCGGGGTGGCGGCGCTGATCGCCGAACCGGTGCAGGGCGTCGGCGGGTTCACCTCGGGGCCTGACGGGCTCTTCGCGGCTTTCCGCGAGGTGCTGGCACGGGAAGGGATCGTGTGGATCAGCGACGAGGTGCAGACCGGGTGGGGGCGTACCGGTGATCACTTCTGGGGCTGGCAGGCGCACGGGGCGGCCGGGCCGCCGGATCTGCTGACGTTCGCGAAGGGCATCGGGAACGGGATGTCGATCGGGGGTGTGGTGGGCCGGGCCGAGATCATGAACGCGCTGGACGCCAACTCCATCTCCACCTTCGGCGGCAGTCCGGTGACGATGGCAGCCGGGCTGGCGAACCTGGGCTATCTGCTGGAGCACGATCTCCAGTCCAACGCCCGCCGGGTCGGGGCGCTGCTGCGGGAGCGGCTGGAGACGGCGGCGCGGCGGCTGGCGCTGGTCCGGGAGGTGCGCGGGCGCGGGCTGATGATCGGGGTGGAGCTGGTGCGGCCGGGCACCGACGTACCGGACCCGCGGCTGGCGGGGCTGGTGCTGGAACGGGCCAGGGAGGCCGGGCTGCTGATCGGCAAGGGCGGTGGCCCCGGCGCCGGGGTGCTGCGGATCGCGCCGCCGCTGAGCCTGACGGAGGCGGAGGCCGCGGAGGGCGCGGACCTGCTGGTGGGCGCGCTGGAGCGGGCCGAGGCCGAGTGGGAGGGCGCGGACCGGTCGTAGGGTGGCCGCATGGACCAGCAGGTGGAACACGATGTGGTGGGCGGCCTGGGGCTGCTGACGCTGAACCGGCCGGCCGCGCTGAACGCCCTGACGCCGGAGATGGTGGCGGTGCTGGCGGCGGCGCTGGAGCGGTGGCGGGACGATCCGTCGGTGGGCGGGGTGGTGCTGCGCAGCGCCTCGCCCCGGGCGTTCTGCGCGGGCGGGGACATCCGCGCGGCGCGGGCGGCGGTGCTGGCCGGGGAGCCGGAGGCGGCGGACGCCTTCTACGCGGCCGAGTACGCGCTGAACGGCCGGATCGCCGCCTTCCCCAAGCCGTATGTGTCGCTGATCGACGGGCTGGTGATGGGCGGCGGGCTGGGGATCTCGGTGCACGGCGCGGTGCGGGTGGTGACCGAGCGGGCGGTGTTCGCGATGCCGGAGACCCGGATCGGGTTCTTCCCCGATGTGGGGGCGAGCTGGTTCCTGCCCCGTCTCGGCGCGGCGCTGGGCCGGTACCTGGGGCTGACCGGGGCCCGGCTGGACGCGGCGCAGGCGCTGGAGTGCGGGCTCGCCACCCACTTCGTGCCCGGGGACGACCTGCCCGCGCTGGAGGAGGCGCTGCGGACGGGCGGGGCGGACGCCGGGGTGGTGCCCACGGTGGAGCGGTTCGCGCGGCCGGCCCCGGCGGTGGACGCGGCGTGGACGGAGCGGCGCACCCTGATCGAACGGTGTTTCGGGGACGGGCGGTTGCCGGAGATCCTGCGGCGGCTGGCGGCCGAGCCCGGGGAGTGGGCGCGCGCCACCCTGGAGGAGCTGTCGGGTTTCTCCCCGACCAGTCTGGCGCTGACGGCCGAGCTGCTGGAGCGCGGGGCGGTTAGCGCCGGTCTGGAGGTGTGCCTGGAGCGGGAGCTGATCCTGGCCCGCCGGGTGGCGCGCGGCCACGATTTCGCGGAGGGGGTGCGGGCGCTCCTGGTGGACAAGGACCTGGCGCCGAAGTGGCGGCCGGACGACCTGGCCGAGGTCGATGTACGGCCGTGGCTGGCGGACGTCCCCCGGTAGCGGACGGGCGGCGGGCTTGCCCGTTGGTGCAGCCGGGCGGCCGGTACCCCGCGCCGCCTGCTGCCGGTGCACGGGGTGCGTGCGGCCGCCGGGAGCCGGCCTTCCCGTGCCGGGGCGGCAACCGCGCCGCGGCGTCCGTGCAGCCGGAAGCCGGACCCGTCCCCGGTGACGGAACCCGGCGAAACCGCTCCCCCGCGTCGGGTGTTGTGGCCCCAACGCCTCCCGCAGTGGTCTGGACATGACAGCGGACGCCTCGTACTGTCCCGCCGAGCGCATCCCCCCCACGCCCGTCCCCCTCCGAGGAGCGGATCTGCCATGACCCCGCGCATCCCCCGCCGCCGCGCCCTGGCCGGCCTCGCCGCCCTGCTCGCCGTCTCCACCGCGGCGCTCTCCGCACCGGCCACGGCGTCCGCCGCCGACGCGCCGCCCACCGTCCCCTCGGCCGCGGACACCTGGACCGAGGTGGGCTCCGACCGCGCCGACCCGCTGACCGAGAGTCAGGGCCTGGCCTCCATCGAGGTGCCGGCCAACAGCCCCAACCGCTACACCGGCATCGGCACCATCCCCGCCGAGCTGCGGCTGCGCGGCTGGAACCACGTCGGCGACCCGGACGCGCACCACGACGGCCACTACATCGAGCCGTACCAGCGGGAGTCGGGCACCACCAAGATGTTCCGGGTGCAGGCGCCGGGCGGCTCCTGGTCGGAGTACGAGCACACCCTCTCCCCCGGCGAGGCGCTCAACAACTCGTGGGTCGCGATCTCGCCCGACGGCCAGTGGATGCTGTCGGGCGAGTACGGCACCATGAGCCGGCTGCTGGTCTTCCCGACCCCCGGCGTCAACCCGTCCACCTCGCCCTCGGCCGACCTCCCGCAGGTCGCCACCGTGCGCCTGGACCGGCCCGTCCGCGATGTGCAGGGCTGCGACTTCACCGGGCCCACCACGCTGCTGTGCTCCTCCGACGACCCGGAGGGCGCGCTGTTCGGCATCACCAAGCCGCTGCTCCAGGTCGACCTGTCGGCCGCCCCGAGCGGCGCGGCCGATGTCGACGGGCAGGTCACGGCGTTGCGTCAACTGCCGCTGCGCAGTGCCTGCTCCGGCGCCTTCGAGGTGCAGGGCCTCGACTACGACCGGCGCTCGGGGACGCTGCGGGTGATCGTCATGTCGCCCGGTTTCTGCGTGCTGACCGACAGCATGACGTACCGCTTCAGCCGCGGCTGATCCGTCGGGTACCCCGGCACCGGACCGGAGGAGGGTGCGCCCCGGCGGGCACACCCTCGGGCGGTCGGGGCGCTCAGGGGGTGCAGACGTTGGTGAGTTCGCCGACGGCGTCCCGCAGCGGTGTCATGTCGGGTGCGGTGTCGCCCTCGGCGACCGCCGTCTGGACGTTGTTCACCGCTTCCTTCATCTGCTCGACCGCCCGGGAGACATCGGCGTCGCCCGTGGACTCCCCGAGGTCGGCGAGCTGGCTGTCGATGTCGCTGAGGGATTCGTCGAGTTGGCCGGGTTCGCTGCCGACCTGCTCGATACTGCGCTGGATGTCGTCCACCTGCCCCGCGATGGTGTCGGCGACCCGGACGCAGTCCATCGCCTTCTCCACGGCCGCGCAGCCCGTGGTGAGGGTGAGGGCGAGCGCGGCGCCGGCCGCGAGCGTCAGGGGAAGGGGACGGGGACGGGAACGTCGTGTCATGGGATTACCTCGATCCGGTCGGATGCGGTCACGGTGGCGACAGCATGACGGAAGCCCGCAGCTGCCGTCCGGTGAAGGGGTGTGGTGGTAACTCCGGGAGAAGCGCGCCGTGGTGACGCGAGGAGCGGGCGGGAGCGCGGGGGCGCACCGGACCGGGCCGGGGCGCCGGGGCCGGAAGGACCCCGCGCTCCGGCGCGCTCAGCAGCGCATGACGCGCGGGGCGGCCGGGTCCGGCGGGGTGGGCGGCCCGGCGGACGCCGCCCGGACGGCGAGCCGGGGCGGCGGGCCCGAGACGGTGGCGGCGGTGGGCCCCGGGTGCTCGGCCGCGGCCGGGCTGTCCTCGCCCGCCGCCCGGTACCGGCGGTGTGCCGCGGCGTCCTGGTCGGCGCTCTGCGCCCGGAGCAGCGTCCGGTCGTCGTGCGGCACGGCGGTGCGTGCCGAGGCGGACGCCGCCGACTCGGCCGGCTGGAGCGTGGGGCCCACGCCTCCCACGAGGAAGACGGCGAACAGGAAGAGCGCGGCCACGCCTCCGCACAGGGTGCGTACGCCGCGCGCGTTGGCCGTCATGGCTGCCTGTCTTTCGTTCCGGTGCCCTCACGGCCGTCAGCGGGCCGCCCCGGGACTTCCGGAAGGTGTCCGGCCAGGATAGGCGCACTTCCTGAAGCGCAGCTGAACGCGCGGTGTGCGTTCCGTGAGAGGAACGGCCGCATCGGCGGGCTCGTCCGGGCGGGCGAGGCGGTCCCCCGGGGCCACCGGAGAAGCGCGGCCCCCACGGACGCATCCACCGCCGCCCGTACCGCTGTCGGCGCACGCGGACCGGCGCCTGGGCACCTCCCGCACGTCAGGGGGCTCCCCCGCCCGCGTTTGCGGCGATGCCCCCAGGAGATTCCGTACGATGCCGCTGACCGCGGCCGGGTGGCTGCCGGGGCTCACCGCCGTGTGCCCGGCCGGAACCCGCACCCGCACGCGGTGGGACCGCCCGGCCCGGCCGTCGGCGCCGGTGAGAGCATGAGCGCACCATGCGGTTGGACGGAGCGGTGCGCGGCATCAGGGCGGCGGTGTTCGCCGGTGTCTGCGTCGTCCTCGCCCTCGTCGGCCACGTGCACGCCTCCGGGGCGCCCGTACCGCCGCTCGTCGCGCTCGGGGCGTTCACGGCCGTCGCCCTCGGCGCCTGGCTGTGCGCCGGGGCGGACCGGCGGCCCGTCACCGTCACCGGCGCGGCCCTCGGCGTCCAGGCCGGTCTGCACCTGGCGTTCTCCGCCGGACAGGGGGCCGGAGCGCCCCCGGACAGTACGTCCGCGGTGCGGGATCTCGCGCGCGCTCTGCTGTGCGGTGACGGTCCGTGGACACCGCTGTCCCACGACCGGGCGGCCGAGCTGATCACGGCCGCGGGGCTCACCGTGCCGGGGCACGACCACGCGGCCCAGGGCACCGGGGGCCACCACTCCGCCGGGATGCTCCTCGCCCACCTCGGCGCCGCCCTGCTGTCGGGCCTGTGGCTCGCCTGGGGCGAGCGGGCGGCCTGCACGGCGCTGGGGCTGCTCGGCCTGTGGCTGGTCGCGCCCCTGTGGCTCGCCCGGCTCCGGTCGGCGCCCGTCCCGCACCGGCCCGGGCCCGCCTGCGGGCCGTCCGCGGACGTTCCGGCGCTCCGGGCACGCCTGTTGCTGCACACGGTGATCTCGCGGGGGCCACCGCGCCCCGGGGCTGTCGTCTGACGACAGCGGGGAAGCGCGACGCGGGAC
>NZ_JBHWJL010000175.1:0-10503 GCF_042731495.1 Streptomyces sp. NPDC059853 | reverse complement strand
GCGCCGGCCGCCTCCGCCGCCACCCTCCCCGTCCACATCGTCAACAACACCGGCGAGTGGGCCAACAGCAGCATCCACCTCTACGTCGTCGGCAACGTGGACGGCCGCCAGGTGCGGCTCACCCCCGAGGGCACCCTCGCCCCGATCTCCCTCGACGACAACGGCCCGGACGGCTTCACCGACTACGCCATCCCGCTGGCCGGCTCCGGCACCACCACCCTCCAGCTGCCGTACATGTCGGGCCGCATCTACACCGCCCTCGGCGACAAGCTCAAGTTCAAGGCGGTCCTGGACGGCAACGGTGTCCCCGCGCTCGCCTACCCGGCCGGCTGGGTGACCTCCGACCCCAACTACGAGGTGCTGCACGACTGCGCCGAGTTCACGTACAACGCGGACGGCATGTTCTGCAACGTCACCATGGTCGACATGTTCAGCGTGCCGCTGGACATCCGGCTCCAGGGCACCGCCGACCAGACGGCGGGCCGGCTCAAGGACGGCGGCCGGCAGCAGATCTTCACCGAGGTCGGCCGGCACGAGGCGTTCGCGCCGCTGGTGATCGGCGACCGCCGGGTGCTCGCCCCCAGCCACGGCCTGGACGCCGGACTGTTCCCCAGCGGCTACTTCGATTCCTACATCGACCGGATCTGGGCGGACGGCCACCAGCTGAACATCCGGACCAACGAGGGCTACTACACGGGGCGCGCCTCCGGGGGCCGGCTGGTCTTCAACGGCCCGGCCGAGGTGATCGTCGACCGGCCGACCACCCGCGACCTGCTGTTCTGCGACGGGGCGCTGCACGCCCCCAACGACGGCATCCGCGGCCCGGTCGCCGCCATCCTCGGCGCCGCCCTCAACCGCACCACCGCGCACAGCCACCCCGAACAGCCGGTCACCGACGCGGCGGCGTTCTACCAGAACGACATCACCCACCACTACGCCAAGGCGCTGCACGCGGCCATGGTGGACGGCCGGGCCTACGGGTTCGCCTTCGACGACGTGGCGGACTTCGCGTCCTACATCCAGGACCACGCGCCGCAGCAGTTCACGCTGACCATCAGCCCCTTCTGACGGACCGCCCCACACGCCGGTGGCCGCCCCGTACTCCAGCCGGGGCGGCCACCGGTCGTGCGCGGGCGTGCGGATCAGCCTCCGTACGCTCCCGAGGCCGTCAGCCGCAGCGCGGTGTCGATGAGCGGCACGTGCGAGAACGCCTGCGGGAAGTTGCCGACCTGCCGCTGGCGGCGCGGGTCCCACTCCTCGGCCAGCAGTCCGAGGTCGTTGCGGAGCGACAGCAGCCGTTCGAACAGCTTGCGGGCCTCGTCCACCCGGCCGATCATCGCCAGATCGTCCGCCAGCCAGAACGAGCAGGCCAGGAACGCGCCCTCGTCACCTTCCAGGCCGTCGACACCCGCCTCCTCGCCGGCGGTCGGGTAGCGCAGGATGAAGCCGTCCAGGGTGGACAGTTCGCGCTGGATCGCCTCGATGGTGCCGATGACCCGCTTGTCGTCCGGCGGCAGGAAGCCCATCTGCGGGATGAGCAGCAGCGAGGCGTCCAGTTCCCGCGAACCGTAGGACTGGGTGAAGGTGTTGCGCTCCTTGTCGTACCCGTGCTCGCACACGTCCCGGTGGATCTCGTCGCGCAGATCGCGCCAGCGCTCCAGCGGGCCGTCCACCTCGCCCGACTCGATCAGCTTGACGGTGCGGTCCACCGCGACCCAGGCCATCACCTTCGAGTGCACGAAGTGCCGGCGCGGGCCGCGCACCTCCCAGATGCCCTCGTCCGGCTCGTTCCAGTGGTCCTCCAGGTAGCGGATGAGCTTCAGCTGGAGGAGATTGGCGTGATCGTTGCGGGCCAGGCCGGTCATGTGGCCCAGATGCAGCGCCTCGGTGACCTCGCCGTACACGTCCAGCTGGAGCTGGCCGGCCGCGCCGTTGCCGATCCGTACCGGCTGGGAGTTCTCGTAGCCGGGCAGCCAGCTCAGCTCGGCCTCGGACAGCTCGCGCTCGCCCGCCACGCCGTACATGATCTGGAGGTTCTGCGGGTCGCCCGCCACCGCGCGCAGCAGCCACTCGCGCCAGGCCCGCGCCTCCTCGTGGTAGCCGGTGCGCAGCAGCGAGGAGAGGGTGATCGCGGCGTCCCGCAGCCAGGTGTAGCGGTAGTCCCAGTTGCGGGACCCGCCGATCTCCTCGGGCAGCGAGGTGGTGGGGGCGGCGACGATGCCGCCGGTCGGCGCGTAGGTGAGGGCCTTGAGGGTGATCAGCGAGCGGATCACCGCCTCCCGGTACGGGCCGTGGTACGTGCAGTGGCTGACCCACTCGCGCCAGAACTCCTCGGTGGTGGTCAGCGCCTCCTCGGGCTGCGGCACCGGCGGCGGCTCCTTGTGCGAGGGCTGCCAGCTGATGGTGAACGCGATCCGGTCCCCGGGGGCCACGGTGAAGTCGGAGTAGGTGGTGAGGTTCTTGCCGTAGGTGTCGGCCTCGGTGTCCAGCCACACCGAGTCCGGGCCCGCCACCGCGACCGTGCGGTCGTCGACCTTGTGCACCCACGGCACGACCCACCCGTAGGAGAAGCGCATCCGCAGCACCGAGCGCATCGGCACCCGGCCGCTGACACCCTCGACGATCCGCACCAGCTGCGGGGCGTCGCTGCCGCGCGGCGGCATGAAGTCGGTCACACGCACGGTGCCGCGCGTGGTGTCCCACTCGGACTCCAGGATGAGCGAGTCGCCCCGGTAACGGCGCCGGGTGGCGGGCGGCGGCGGCACGTCCTTGCCGTGCGCCGGCCCGATGCGCCAGAAACCGTGCTCATCTGTGCCCAGCAGACCCGCGAAGACCGCGTGGGAGTCAAAACGGGGCAGACACAGCCAATCGGCCGAGCCGTCCCGGCAGACAAGGGCGGCGGTCTGCATGTCGCCGATGAGTGCGTAATCCTCGATGCGCCCGGCCACTTGCATCTCCAGTCGAACGGTGGGGCCGCCCCCGTGGGACGTGCGATATCTCGGTCGCTCAATTGAGCGTCCGAGCAGGATACGACGGCTCGCGGGTGTCCGCGCGCCATTCGTGTACCGCCTGGCTACCGCCCGCTCACTGATACGCTGGTAGCCCGTGGAGCGGAGGGCAGCAGGACCCCCGAGCCGCATCCGACCTCGCGACCACGGGAGCCCGTTTTGGCCACTGCCTCCAGTCCCCGCACGACGACCAAGCACATCTTCGTCACCGGCGGGGTCGCCTCCTCGCTCGGCAAGGGGCTCACCGCCTCCTCGCTCGGTGCCCTGCTCAAGGCGCGCGGGCTGCGCGTCACCATGCAGAAGCTGGACCCGTATCTGAACGTGGATCCCGGCACCATGAATCCCTTCCAGCACGGCGAGGTCTTCGTCACCAACGACGGGGCCGAGACGGACCTGGACATCGGCCACTACGAGCGCTTCCTCGACGTCGACCTCGACGGCACCGCCAACGTCACCACCGGGCAGATCTACTCCACCGTGATCGCCAAGGAGCGGCGCGGCGAGTACCTGGGCGACACCGTGCAGGTCATCCCGCACATCACCAACGAGATCAAGCACCGGGTCCGCCGGATGGCGGGCGACGACGTGGACGTGGTCATCACCGAGGTCGGCGGCACCGTCGGCGACATCGAGTCGCTGCCGTTCCTGGAGGCGGTGCGCCAGGTGCGGCACGAGGTGGGGCGGGACAACGTCTTCGTCGTGCACATCTCGCTGCTGCCCTACATCGGCCCCTCCGGCGAGCTGAAGACCAAGCCCACCCAGCACTCGGTGGCCGCGCTGCGCAACATCGGCATCCAGCCCGACGCGATCGTGCTGCGCGCCGACCGCGAGGTGCCGCTGGCCATCAAGCACAAGATCTCGCTGATGTGCGACGTCGACGAGGCCGCCGTGGTGGCCTGCATGGACGCCCCCTCGATCTACGACATCCCCAAGGTGCTGCACTCCGAGGGCCTGGACGCGTACGCCGTGCGCCGCCTCGACCTGCCGTTCCGCGACGTCAACTGGACGCAGTGGAACGACCTGCTGCGCGTCGTCCACCACCCCGAGCACGAGGTGCGGGTGGCGCTGGTGGGCAAGTACATCGATCTGCCCGACGCGTATCTGTCGGTGACCGAGGCGCTGCGGGCGGGCGGCTTCGCCAACAACGCCCGGGTGAAGATCAAGTGGGTGACCTCGGACGACTGCAAGACGCCGGGCGGCGCGGCCGAGCAGCTGGCCGACTGCGACGCGGTGTGCATCCCGGGCGGATTCGGTGACCGGGGCGTGGACGGCAAGATCTCCGCGATCACCTGGGCCCGGGAGAACCGGGTGCCGCTGCTGGGCCTGTGCCTGGGCCTGCAGTGCGTGGTGATCGAGGCCGCGCGCAATCTGGCCGGGATCGAGGGCGCCGACTCCACCGAGTTCGACCGCGCCACCGCGCACCCGGTGATCTCCACCATGGCCGAGCAGCTGGACATCGTGGCCGGTGAGGGCGACATGGGCGGCACGATGCGGCTCGGCCTGTACCCGGCGAAGCTGGCCGAGGGCTCGATCGTGCGCGAGGTGTACGGCGGCGAGCCGTACGTCGAGGAGCGCCACCGGCACCGGTACGAGGTGAACAACGCCTACCGGGCCGATCTGGAGAAGAAGGCCGGGCTGGTCTTCTCCGGGACCTCGCCGGACAACAAGCTCGTCGAGTACGTCGAGTACCCGCGCGAGGTCCACCCGTACCTGGTCGCCACCCAGGCGCACCCGGAGCTGCGTTCCCGGCCCACCCGTCCGCATCCGCTGTTCGCCGGCCTGGTGAAGGCCGCAGTCGAGCGAAAGGCCGCCTGAGAAGACGATGACCGCCGAACTCCGCGACATTCCCGACTCCTGGCCGGTGCACGCCACGGCCACCCCCTTCACCGGCAACAAGACCAGCGTCCGCACGGACGACGTGGTGATGCCGGACGGCTCCGTGGTGCGCCGCGACTACCAGGTGCATCCGGGTTCGGTGGCGGTCCTGGCGCTGGACGCGGCGGACCGGGTGGTGGTGATCCGGCAGTACCGGCACCCCGTACGGCAGCGGCTGTGGGAGATCCCGGCCGGGCTGCTGGATGTCCCCGGCGAGAACCCGCTGCACGCCGCCCAGCGCGAGCTGTACGAGGAGGCGCACATCAAGGCCGAGGACTGGCGGGTGCTGGCCGATGTGTACACCACGCCGGGCGGCTGCGACGAGGCGGTGCGGATCTTCCTGGCCCGCGAGCTGTCCGACGCCGAGGGCGAGCGGTACGCGGTGGCCGAGGAGGAGGCCGCGATGGAGCACGCCCGGGTGCCGCTTTCCGAGCTGCTGCGGGGCGTCCTGGCGGGCGAGCTGCACAACAACTGCCTGGTGGTCGGCGCCCTGGCGCTGGCCGCCGCCCGGGCGGGCGACGGCGAGGACGCGCTGCGTCCGGCGCTGGCCCCCTGGCCGGCCCGGCCCTTCCCGGCCTAGACACCGGGGCCCGGGCGGCGCCGTGCCGGGTACGGTCGCGGGCGGCCGCCGGGCGGGGCCGGGCGCTGCCGCGGTCGCGTGCCCCGGCGCCCGCGCCGGACCTGCGCGCCGCCACCCGGCGCCCGGCGCGCCCTGTGCTCCGGCACGCCCCGCGTACCCGCCGTGCTCCGCCGGGAGCGGCCGTAGCCGATCGCGGGCGTCCCGTGTCATGGCAGGGCGCACGCCCCCGGTGGCATACGCTGCGCTCACCACTCACCACGCACGCGAAGCAGAGGGCGCGCAGTGACGGAAGCGGCGGTGCACGAGTCCCCTGGCCTCGGGGGACTGCTCGGACGACAGGGCGAACTCGCGCGGTTGCGCGCCGACATCGACGGGGCGGGGCTGGCCACCCTGGCGGGCCGGCCGGCGCCGCGCAGCAGGGTGCTGCTGGTGGCCGGGCCACCCGGCAGCGGGCGGACCGCGCTGGCGGAGGAGTTCGCCCAGGAGCAATTGGCCACCGGCCGTTACCCGGACGGGCTGCTGCGCGCCCGGCTCACCGATCCGGGCGGCGAACCGGTGCCCCTGGAGCGCGCCGCGCGTGAGCTGCTGACCGCCCTCGACGTGCCGGCTCCGGCCGGGGCGGACGAGGAAGAACTGACCGACGTCCTGCGCGGCGCGCTGGCCAAGCGCCGGGCGCTGCTCCTGCTGGACGACGTGAGCGCGGCGGGGCAGCTGTCCGAGCTGATCCCCGACACCCGCGACTGTCTGGTGCTCGCCGTCTCCCGGGGGCCGCTCACCGGTGTCCCCGATGTCCGCCCGTGCACCCTGGGCGGGCTCAAGCGCACCGCCGCGCTGGCCCTGCTGCGGCGCGGCGCCGGGGAGATCCGGATCACTGTGGACCCGACCGCCGCGGACCGGCTGATCGAGGTGTGCGGCGGGCTCCCCGCGGCCGTGGTGCTCACCGCGGGCTGGCTGGCGATGCGCCCGGAGGCCACGATCGCCGAGGCGCTGGCCCGGATCTCCCGGCCCGCCGACGAGGACGGGCTGGCCGGTCACACGGATCCGGTGGCGCTGGCGTTCCGGCTGGTGTACGGGGCCCTGCCCCCGGCCGCCGCCCGCACCCTGCGGCTGCTGACGCTGGCCCCGGCCGGGGCGCTGGACGCGCACACGGTGGCGGCGCTGGCCGGCTGCTCGCTGGGGGCGGCGCGCGGGGCGCTGGAGAACTTCGCCCTGCTCGGGCTGGTACGGCCCGCGCCGCCCGGCAGTGAACAGGGGGAGTACCGGCTGCCGGGTGCCCTCGACCCGCTGCTGCGTCTCCTGCTGCGGACCCGGGAGCGTCCGGCCGAGGTGCTGCTGGCACGGGCCCGGATGCTGGAGCGCGCGGTGCGCCGGCTGCGGGCCGCCCAGGCGGTGACCGAGCCGCTGGGCAGCCCGGCCCGGCAGTGGCTGGCGGGGCTGCCGGCGGCGCTGCGGTTCGAGGACCCGGCGGACGCGGCGCGCTGGCTGGCGGCCGGGCTGCCCGCGCTGACCGCCGCCGCCCGCACGGCGGTCGAGGACGGCGGGGACCTCGACACGCTGGCCAGACGGCTGGTGGGGGCGCTGACCGGGGCCCTGCTGGCGCACCGGGGCCGGGAGGGGGCGGCGCCGGAGCTGTACCGGCTGCACGAACTGGTGCTCGGCGTGGCGACCCGGCGCGGGATGGCGGGGGAACGGGCGGCGGCGCTGCTGGTGCTGGGGGACCTGGACCTGGCGGCCGGGCGTTCGGGGCAGGCGCTGGAGCGCTACCGGGCGGCGCTGGACGCGGCGCGCTCCGATCGCGCCGGGCCGGACGGTCCGCTCGCCGCGCGGGCGGTGGAGTCGGTCGGGGACACCTACGCGGAGCTGGCGGACTGGCAGCGGGCGGCCGACTGGTACGGGCGGGCGCTGGCGAGCGGGCAGGCGCGCGGGGACGGCGCGGCGGTGGCCCGGCTGCACGGGCGGATCGGGGCGGCCCTCACCCGTACCCGGCACTGGGGCGAGGCGCTGCGGGCGTGGCGGGCGGCGGCCGCGGCGCACCGCAGGGAGGGGGACCGGCGCGGCCAGGCGGTGGCGCTGGCGGAGCTGGCCACGGTGCAGGAGTACGCGGGGCGGCCCCAGGAGGCGCTGCGGTCGGGCGAGGAGGCGCTGCGGCTGGCCTCGGCGGTGGGGGACCGGGAGCTGGCGGGGCAGGTGCGGGAGCTGCTGGCGCGGATCGCGGAGCGGATGGGACGGATGGCGCAGGCGGCCGGCTACCGCGCGGCGGGCCGGGGCGCCGCGGTGGAATCCTCTGGGAAACCTCAGGGAAGGACTTGCGAAACATAGAGTTCTCTCCCGGGTGATCGATCGAAAGTAAGGCTGGACAGGCTCCGTGCCTTCTTTACACTGGTCTGACACTGCCCGTTCTGCCTTCGGCAATGACGCAAGGACCGTGATCCACGTGAAGGTCGGGATTCCCCGCGAGGTCAAGAACAACGAGTTCCGGGTCGCCATCACGCCGGCGGGCGTGCACGAACTGGTCACCGCGGGACACCGGGTCGCCGTCGAACGCGGCGCCGGGCTCGGCTCGGCCATCACCGACGAGGAGTACGCGGCGGCCGGGGCTTCCATCGCGCCCGGCGCCGACGAGGTGTGGGCCGAGGCGGAGCTGGTGCTCAAGGTCAAGGAGCCGGTGGCCGAGGAGTACCCGCGGATGCGCAAGGGGCAGGTCCTGTTCACCTATCTCCATCTGGCCGCCTCCCAGGAGTGCACCCGGGCGCTGCTCGACTCCGGCACCACGGCCATCGCGTACGAGACGGTGGAGACCGCCGGGCGGGCGCTGCCGCTGCTGGCGCCCATGTCGGAGGTGGCGGGCCGGATCGCGCCCCAGGTCGGCGCCTACCATCTGATGCGCTCGGCCGGCGGGCGCGGGGTGCTGCCCGGTGGCGTCCCGGGCACGGCGCCCGGCGAGGCGGTGGTGATCGGCGGCGGGGTCTCCGGCTGGCACGCCACCCAGATCGCGGTCGGGCTCGGCTTCCATGTGACGCTGCTGGACCGGGATGTGACCAAACTCCGGGAGGCGGACCGCATCTTCGGCACCCGGGTGAAGACCGTGGTCTCCAACGCCTTCGAGCTGGAGCGGGCCGTCCTCGGGGCCGATCTGGTGATCGGTGCGGTGCTCGTCCCCGGGGCGCGGGCGCCAAAACTGGTCAGCAATGAGCTGGTGGCCCGGATGCGCCCGGGAAGTGTCCTTGTCGACATCGCGATCGACCAGGGTGGCTGCTTCGCCGACTCGCGGCCCACCACCCACGCCGAACCGACCTTCCGGGTGCACGATTCGGTCTTCTACTGCGTGGCCAACATGCCCGGCGCGGTGCCCCACACCTCCACATATGCCCTGACGAGTGCCACTCTCCCGTATATCGTGGAGCTGGCCGGACGGGGCTGGGCGGACGCCCTGCGCCGCGACCCCGCGCTGGCCCTGGGCCTCAACATCCACGAGGGGCAGGTCGTCTACGGTCCCGTCGCCGAGGCGCACGGGCTGCCGCACACCGAACTGGGCGCTGTTCTGGCCTGATCCGATCGATCCGTCAACCGGAGGCGTCAACATCGGGAAGATCACATCCTCTTGTCGACACATCGGCTGACAGGACGCGCCGGCTGCCGCCGGTGCCCCTTTCAACCAAGTGGGCGCGGTGGGAACGGACCTCGGGACGGCTCGCGCACCCTTGACAAGGGGGTGTGCGAAGCCCGACACATCGGTACCGGTCCGGCGGATTGTGTTGCCGCTGACCGCCGACACGCCATAGAGTCGCCAATCGTCGGCATGGTGCAACGCTGACTCTGTCCAGAAGTTTCCTGATCCCCATGGAGGTAGGACGACTTGTGAATGAGTCGACAATTACTCCCGGGGGAGGACATGCGGGCGGCGGCTCCATCGCTGTCCGTACCTTCGCAACTCACCAAAGCCACGCAACCATGACAGCGCCTCAGAGCACGGACGGCCACGACGTGAAAGACGCCGACCGTATCCCCGATGACGAAGAACTGGCCGACGGTCAGTTCTACGACCCGGACGCGGAATACGAACCCGACCCCGAATACGCGGCGACCATCGCGCCCGACGCGGCCCGACAGCGCCGCGAGCGCATCGGCCCCACCGGGCGCCCGCTGCCGTACTTCCCGATCCCCGGCCCGCTCACCGAGCGCGGACCGGCCAAGATCATCGCCATGTGCAACCAGAAGGGCGGCGTCGGCAAGACGACCTCCGCCATCAACCTGGGTGCGGCGCTGGCCGAATACGGCCGCCGCGTCCTGCTGGTGGACTTCGACCCGCAGGGCGCCCTCTCGGTAGGCCTGGGGGTCAACCCCATGGAACTCGACCTCACCATCTACAACCTCCTGATGGAACGCGGCATGGCCGCGGACGAGGTCCTGCTGAAGACCGCCGTGGCCGGCATGGACCTGCTGCCGAGCAACATCGACCTGTCGGCGGCCGAGGTACAGCTGGTGAGCGAGGTGGCGCGCGAGTCGACCCTCAGCCGCGCCCTGCAACCGCTGCTGCCCGACTACGACTTCATCGTCATCGACTGCCAGCCCTCGCTCGGCCTGCTCACCGTCAACGCGCTCACCGCCGCGCACAAGGTGATCGTGCCGCTGGAGTGCGAGTTCTTCGCCCTGCGCGGCGTCGCCCTGCTGACCGAGACGATCGAGAAGGTGCAGGAGCGGCTCAACCCCGCGCTGAGCCTGGACGGCATTCTCGCCACCATGTACGACTCCCGCACCGTGCACAGCCGCGAGGTGCTGGCCCGCGTCGTGGAGGCGTTCGACGACAGCGTGTACCACACCGTGATCGGACGCACCGTCCGCTTCCCGGAGACCACGGTCGCCGGTGAGCCCATCACCACCTACGCCTCCAACTCGGTGGGCGCCGCCGCCTACCGCCAGCTCGCCAGGGAGGTGCTCGCCCGGTGCCACGCCGAGTGAGTCTCCCGGCAGCCGACGAACTGTTCCGCACCACCGGGGGGTCGGCGGCCGTCCAGCCCTCCAACCCGAACGAACCAGCAC
>NZ_JBHWJL010000174.1:8744-10702 GCF_042731495.1 Streptomyces sp. NPDC059853 | reverse complement strand
GCCGTGGGGTGCGGCGTGGCGGGCGTGCGCGTGGTGGCCCGGCCCGTGCCCGGCGCGGACGGCGGCCCCCGCCGCGGTCCGTTTCGCCCGCCCGTGCGGCCTGGCGGGCCGCGCTGCCGGCGGTCGGGGTCACCGTCTCCGGCGGCGCCTTCTTTTCCTGGCCGCTCGGGCGGGAGCGCCGGGGCGGCGTACGGGCATGGCCTGGGTTTCCGGCCGGGCCCCGCGGGTCGTGCCGCCGGCCGGACGGTTCGCCGTCTCCGGAGCGCCTCCGCCGCTGCCGATCCCCTGCCCCCGCCCCCGCCCCGCCGGGAGCCGGGCCCCACCCCGCCGGGTGCTGGGCCCGGGCGCCACCCACCGGGCGTCACCCACCGGGCGTCACACCCGGGCAGGCAGCCGGTGGCAGGTCGCGCCGGTCCGGCCCGTCACAGCCAGGTGGCGAACTCCAGCAGGGCCTCGGCGTCCGTCCGGCGTCCCTCGCGGTGCGCGCGGACGCCCGATTCCACCGCCCGGAACAGGGTCCAGCCCCGCAGCCGGTCCGCGTCGAGGTCCACCGAGGCGGCCAGCTTCGTCATCCGGCGCCGGGTGATCGCCGGGGCACCCGCCGAGGCGATCAGATCGTGCAGCCGGTCCCGCGAGAGCCGCGCCAGGTCGTAGGCCCGCTCGCCCACCACCGGATCGGGCCCCACCGCCAGCCACGGCGCCCGCCCGGTGTCGGCGGCCAGTACCGCACCCTGCCGGAAGTCGCCGTGCAGCAGCACCTCCTCCGGCGGGCCGGCCAGCAGCTCGGCGCGGGCCGCCAGCGCCTCGGCGATCAGCGGGCCCGCGCCCTCCGGCAGATCCGCGCCGTCCGCCGCGAGCCCCGCCGTCCGCTCCGCCACGGTGGGGAACGGATGCCCGGCCCCCGGCGGCACCCACAGCCGGTGCAGCGCGGAGACGGCCTCCAGCATCGCCTTGGTCTCCGGCAGCGACCGCAGCGAGGTCTCGCCGTGCAGCCGCTCCAGCAGCAGCGCCCCGTCCTCGGGGGCCACCTCCAGCGCCCGCACCGCACCGCGCCCGTCCCAGCACGCCAGCGCCGCCGCCTCCAGCGCGGCGGAGGTGCCGGGGGCGCACAGCTTCAGCGCCGCCGGGGTGCCGTCCGCCCGGCGCACCAGCACCGTCATGCTGGTGCGTCCGCCCGGCGCGGCCACCCGCTCCACGGTCAGTTCCCACGCCCGGGCCCTGCGGGCCACCAGCTCCGGCAGCTCCGCCAGCCACGCGCCTGCCGCCGCCGGCTGGGCCAGGGCCAGCCGGCGCGGCGCGGCCAGATCCGGCGCCGCCGTCATGCGCTGCCCTCCGCGTACTCGGCGAGCCCCGGGAACGCCGTACCCGTCCCGCTCCACCGCGCCGCCCGCACCGCGCTGTCGCGCAGCGCCGCCGCGGCGTCCCGGCGCGCCGCACCGGTCGCCGCCAGCACCAGGTCCGCGTACGCCCCGGCCACCCGCGCCTCCAGATCGGCGGCCAGCGCCTGCGCCGTCGCGGCGTCGGTCACCTCGAACGGCAGCGCGTACGCCGCAGCCGCCGCCTCCGGCACCGCGCCCAGGTCCAGCACGGCGCGGCGCAGCGCGTCCCGCCGCGCCCGGTGCCCGGTGTACGCCTCGCGCACCTCGGCGTCCCGCTCGGCGCCGATCCGGGCGCCGACCACGCCGTACCCGTACACCGCCGCGTGCTCGGCGGCGAGCGCCGCCTGCGTCGCGCGCAGCGCCGGGGTGTCGGGGGCGTCGGCGGGCTCCTCGCCCCGCCGCGTCGTCCGCTGTGTCATGCGCGGGCCTCTCCCAGCAGATAGACGTGGACCGAGCCGGCCGCCGACAGGGAGGCCAGCAGCCGCGCCAGCTCCGGCGCGGCGCCCTCCAGGGCGCGCAGCCGCTCGTCCGCGAGGGTGCGTTCGGCCGCGATCAGCTCGTCGAGGGCGGCGGGGGCGT
>NZ_JBHWJL010000174.1:0-8734 GCF_042731495.1 Streptomyces sp. NPDC059853 | reverse complement strand
TCGGAGGGCACCGGGGGAGCGGAGGCCGGCGCCGGGGCGTCGTCCTCGCGCAGCGTGGTCAGCTGCGCGGCGACCGTCTCCCGCAGCGGGGTCAGGGCCCCGGCCAGGCCGGGGTGGGCGCCGGTGACGGCGTCGTAGTGGGCCAGCAGCTTGGAGCTGTCCCGGGCGGCCCGCCGCCGCAGCCCCTCGTCGCCGCCGGAGACGGCTTCGCCGGTGCGGTCGGGGCCGGCACCGTCCGCCCCGGAGCAGCCGCTGAGCAGGCCGGTGAGACCGGTCAGGGCGGCGAGGGTGCCGCCGGTGAGCAGAAGGGTACGTCTGGGCAGCTCGATGGGCGGGCCGCTGGACATGGCTTCCCCGTACTTCCCGCAGGTGAGGTCATCTGATGATGCGTCAGCGATATCTCCAGTGGAGATCACCGCAAGGTGAGCGTACCTGTGCACTCAGCTCATCGGTCCGCGACCCCGCCTTCCCGGCGTGCCCGGACGGGACGACAACGCGGTCGGCGTACCGTGCCACAGACGATAGGCTGTGCCGCGGGCGCGAGCCCCCCCGTATCCCCACAACAGCAGACGCGGCCGAGGAGTCACCCGGATGAGCACGACCCAGATCGACAGGCTGCGGGAGCTGCTGGAGCCGCTGGCCGCGGAGCGGGGGATGGACCTGGAGGACGTGCGGCTGACGCCGGCCGGCAAGCGCCGGGTGCTGCGGATCGTGGTGGACACCGACGAGGGCGTGGGTCTGGAGGCGTGCGCCGAGCTGAGCCGCGCCGCCTCCGCCGCGCTGGACGCCGCCGACGCCCTCGGGGCCGCGCCGTACGTCCTGGAGGTCTCCTCGCCCGGCGCCGACCGGCCGCTGACCGAGCCCCGCCACTACCGCCGCGCCCTCGGCCGGCTGATCAAGGCCAAGCTGCACGAGGGCGGCGAGCTGACCGCCCGGATCACCGGCGTGGACGACGGCGGCCTGGACCTGGAAGTGCCCGGCGTCAAGGGACGGCGCCCGACCGCGCGGCGCGTGGAGTTCGCGGAGATCGCCTCCGCCCGCGTGGAGATCGAGTTCAACCGCCCCGCGGCCGGCGACGCCGCCGACGCTGGCGACGACAACGACGACGAGAACCAGAAGGAGGCGTAGCCGTGGACATCGACATGAGTGCCCTGCGGGGACTGGTGCGGGAGAAGGAGATCTCCTTCGATCTGCTGGTGGAGGCGATCGAATCGGCCCTCCTCATCGCGTACCACCGCACCGAGGGCAGCCGCCGTCACGCGCGGGTGGTGCTGGACCGTGCCACCGGCCATGTGACGGTGTGGGCCAAGGAGGACGTGGCCGACCTGGAGGTGGGCGAGGACGGCGAGCGGCCCGAGCCGCGCGAGTTCGACGACACCCCGGACGGTTTCGGTCGGATCGCGGCGACCACCGCCAAGCAGGTCATCCTGCAGCGGCTGCGGGACGCGGAGGGCGATGTCACCTTCGGCGAGTACGCCGGGCGCGAGGGCGATGTGGTGGCCGGCGTGGTCCAGCAGGGCCGCGACCCGCGCAGCGTGCTCGTGGACATCGGCAAGATGGAGGCCGTGCTCCCGCCGCAGGAGCAGGTGCCGGGCGAGTCGTACACCCACGGCTCCCGGCTGCGCTGCTACGTGGTGCGGGTGGCCAAGGGGGCGCGCGGCCCGTCCGTCACGCTCTCGCGCACCCACCCGAGCCTGGTGAAGAAGCTCTTCGAGCTGGAGGTCCCCGAGATCGCCGACGGCTCGGTGGAGATCGCGGCGATCGCCCGCGAGGCCGGCCACCGCACCAAGATCGCGGTGCGCTCCACCCGTCCCGGGCTGAACGCCAAGGGCGCCTGCATCGGGCCCATGGGCGGCCGGGTGCGCAACGTGATGGCGGAGCTGCACGGCGAGAAGATCGACATCGTGGACTGGTCGGACGACCCGGCGGAGATGGTGGCCAACGCCCTGTCCCCGGCCCGGGTGAGCCGGGTCGAGGTGGTGGACGCGGCGGCCCGCTCGGCGCGGGTCACCGTCCCCGACTACCAGCTCTCGCTCGCCATCGGCAAGGAGGGGCAGAACGCCCGGCTGGCGGCCCGGCTGACCGGCTGGCGCATCGACATCCGCCCCGACACCGAGCAGCGGCGCCCCGAGGGCACGCCCGGCGGAGGGGACGCGCGCCCGTCCGGGGAATGAGAACGGCCTCCGCGCCGTTGTGACAGCCGGAGCCCCGCGCGACGGGGCGCTGATCGTGCCCACCCGGGTAGGGAAGCGGTACGTACGGGGAGGTAGAATCTACGGTGTCTGGCCGGACACGTGTCCAGGCATGCCCGGAGCGGACGTGCATCGGTTGTCGGCAACGCTCGGCCCGGGACGATCTGCTGCGTGCGGTGGTGATCGAGGGGCGGTGCGTTCCCGATCCACGCGGTACGCTGCCCGGTCGGGGCGCTTATGTGCATCCCGTACCGGCCTGCTACGAGCTGGCGGTCCGCCGTCGGGCGTTCCCCCGGGCCTATCGGACCCAGGGGCCGCTTGACACCGGAGAGCTGGCGCGGCTGGTCGGCCGGGCGGAAGCACAGGAAACGCACCAAACGTAAGAAGCGCCGCGTGGTGGTCACCACGCGGTCCAGGTACCTCGCGAGTCGGAAGTAGGTCGAGATTGCGATGAGCACTCGATGAGTACGCGATGAGTACGCCCGTGAAATAGCGAAGGTCCGAGGGACGACCCACCCCGGACCGTAAGGAGCGAAGTGGCTAAGGTCCGGGTATACGAGCTCGCCAAGGAGCTTGGAGTCGAAAGCAAGGTCGTCATGGCCAAGCTCCAAGAACTCGGTGAATTCGTCCGTTCGGCGTCCTCGACGATCGAGGCGCCGGTTGTCCGAAAACTGACCGACGCGCTCAGCGCGGGTTCCGGCGGTGCCAGGAAGTCCGCGAAGCCCGGTGCGCCGGGCAGGAGTGTCCCCAAGCCGGGAGCCGCGCCCAAGCCGGGCGCCCCCGGTCCCCGTCCGGGTCCCGCCGCGCCCAAGCCGGGTGCGCAGGCCCCCAAGCCGGGCAATGCCCCGCGGCCGGGTCCCACCCCGCCGCCGGCCGCCCCGAAGCCGGGTGCCAAGCCGGGCCCCGCGGCGCCCGAGTTCACCGCGCCGCCGAGCCCCGAGCCGGCGCCGCGTCCCACCGGCCAGCGTCCCGGCCCCGGTGGCCAGGGTGGCGCAGCGCCCAAGCCGGGTGCGCGTCCGGCCCCGAAGCCGGGTGCCGCGGCCCCCAAGCCGGCCGGTGCCAAGCCGGGCGGCGGCGCCGCCAAGCCGGGCGCCCCGAAGCCGGGCGCACGTCCGGCTGGTCCGCGCCCGGGCAACAACCCCTTCTCGACCGGTGGCTCCACGGGCATGGCCCGTCCGCAGGCCCCGCGTCCCGGCGGCGCGCCGCGCCCCGGCGGCCAGGGCCAGGGCGGTCCGCGTCCCGGTGGCGGCCAGCAGGGTGCGGCGGGTCCGCGTCCGCAGGCGCCCGGTGGCGGCCGTGCCACCCCGGGCAACATGCCCCGTCCGCAGGGTGCGGCCCCCGGCGGCCCGCGTCCCGGCGGCGGTAACCGTCCGAACCCCGGCATGATGCCGCAGCGTCCGGCGGCCGGCGGCCGTCCGGGCGGCGGTCCCGGTGGTCCCGGCGGCCGTGGCCAGGGCGGTCCGCGCCCCGGCGGCGGTGGCGGCTTCCGCGGTGGCGGCGGCGCCCGTCCTGGCGGTGCCGGCCGGCCCGGTGGCGGCGGCGGTTTCGCCGGCCGTCCCGGTGGTGGCGGCGGTGCCGGTGGCGGCGGCGGTTTCGCCGGCCGTCCGGGCTTCGGCGGCCGTCCCGGTGGTCCCGGTGGCCGTGGTGGCACGCAGGGCGCCTTCGGCCGTCCCGGCGGTCCTGCCCGGCGTGGCCGCAAGTCGAAGCGGCAGCGGCGCCAGGAGTACGAGGCCATGCAGGCCCCGTCGATCGGCGGCGTGATGCTGCCGCGCGGCAAGGGTGAAGCCATCCGGCTGTCGCGCGGTGCGTCCCTGACCGACTTCGCGGAGAAGATCAACGCCAACCCGGCGTCGCTGGTCCAGGTGATGTTCAACCTGGGCGAGATGGTCACCGCGACCCAGTCGGTCTCCGACGAGACCCTCCAGCTCCTCGGCGACGAGATGAACTACACCGTTCAGATCGTCAGCCCCGAGGAGGAGGACCGCGAGCTGCTCGAATCGTTCGACATCGAGTTCGGTGAGGACGAGGGCGGCGAAGAGGCCCTCGTCAAGCGGCCGCCGGTGGTGACCGTCATGGGTCACGTCGACCACGGCAAGACGCGTCTGCTGGACGCGATCCGCAAGACCAACGTCATCGAGGGCGAAGCCGGCGGCATCACCCAGCACATCGGTGCGTACCAGGTCTCCACCGAGGTCAACGGCGACGACCGCAAGATCACCTTCATCGACACCCCGGGTCACGAGGCGTTCACCGCCATGCGTGCCCGCGGTGCGAAGTCGACCGACATCGCGATCCTGGTGGTCGCCGCCAACGACGGTGTGATGCCGCAGACGGTGGAGGCGCTCAACCACGCCAAGGCCGCCGAGGTGCCGATCGTCGTCGCGGTCAACAAGATCGACGTCGAGGGCGCGGACCCGACCAAGGTGCGCGGTCAGCTGACCGAGTACGGCCTGATCGCGGAGGAGTACGGCGGCGAGACCATGTTCGTCGACATCTCCGCCAAGCAGGGCACCAACATCGACGGGCTGCTCGAGGCCGTGATCCTCACGGCGGACGCCGCCCTCGACCTGCGGGCCAACCCGGCCCAGGACGCCCAGGGCATCGCCATCGAGGCCCACCTGGACCGCGGTCGCGGTGCGGTGGCCACGGTGCTCGTCCAGCGCGGCACGCTGCGCGTCGGCGACACCATGGTGGCGGGCGACGCGTACGGCCGTGTGCGGGCGATGCTGGACGACTCCGGCAAGAACGTCTACGAGGCCGGTCCGTCCACGCCCGTCCTGGTGCAGGGTCTGACCAACGTGCCGGGCGCCGGCGACAACTTCCTGGTGGTCGGCGAGGACCGCACCGCCCGGCAGATCGCCGAGAAGCGTGCGGCGCGGGAGCGCAACGCGGCCTTCGCCAAGCGGGTCCGCAGGGTGTCGCTGGAGGACCTGGACAAGGTGCTCAAGGAAGGCGAGATCCAGCAGCTCAACCTCATCATCAAGGGCGACGCGTCCGGTTCGGTGGAGGCCCTGGAGTCCTCGCTGCTCCAGCTGGACGTCGGCGAGGGTGTGGACCTGCGGGTCCTGCACCGCGGGGTGGGTGCGGTCACCGAGACCGACATCGACCTGGCGGCCGGCTCCGACGCCATCATCATCGGCTTCAACGTGCGCGCCGAGGGGCGTGCCACGCAGGCAGCCGAGCGCGAGGGCGTGGACGTCCGGTACTACTCGGTCATCTACCAGGCGATCGAGGAGATCGAGGCGGCCCTGAAGGGTCTGCTGAAGCCGGAGTACGAAGAGGTCGAGCTGGGCACCGCGGAGATCCGCGAGGTCTTCCGCTCCTCCAAGCTGGGCAACATCGCGGGTGTCATCATCCGCTCCGGCGAGGTCAGGCGGAACACCAAGGCGCGGCTGCTGCGCGACGGCCGGGTCGTGGCGGAGAACCTCAACATCGAGGGTCTGCGCCGCTTCAAGGACGACGTCACCGAGATCCGCGAAGGCTTCGAGGGTGGTATCAACCTCGGGAACTTCAACGACATCAAGATCGACGACGTCATCGCGACCTACGAGATGCGGGAGAAGCCGCGCGTCTAGCGCGGTGGGCCGGGGCCGGTCGGCGGGGTACGAAAACTCCGTCGATCGGCCCCGGCCGTTCCCGTTACGATCATCAGTATGTATACCGGGACATTGTCCTTCGACCTGCTGCTGGGGGACGTGCACTCCCTCAAGCAGAAGCGCTCGGTCGTCCGGCCCATCGTGGCCGAACTCCGGCGCACGTACGCGGTGAGCGCCGCCGAGGTCGGTGAGCAGGATCTGTACCGCCGGGCCCGGATCGGCCTGGCCGCGGTCTCCGGGGACCACGGGCATCTGTCCGGGCTCCTGGACGACTGCGAACGGCTGGTGGCCGGCCGCCCCGAGGTGGAACTGCTGTCCGTGCGGCGGCGGATCCACGGCGATCACGACGAATAGCGAAGAGCAAGCCGAACGGCAGGCAAGGAGAAGGACCAGTGGCCGACAAGGCGCGCGCGAAGAGGCTGGCGGACCTCATCCGCGAGGTGATCGCCGAGAAGCTGCACCGGGGCATCAAGGACCCCCGGCTCGGCACCCGGGTCACCATCACCGACACCCGGGTCACCGGCGATCTGCGGGAAGCCACCGTCTTCTACACCGTGTACGGGGACGAGAGCGACCGCGAGGAGGTCGCCGCCGGGCTGCGCAGCGCCAAGGGCGTCCTGCGCGCGGCGGTCGGCGCGGCGGCCGGGGTCAAGCACACCCCGAGCCTGGAGTTCGTGCCCGACGCGCTGCCGGAGACCACCCGCAACCTGGAGGACCTGTTCGACCGGGCCCGGGAGCGGGACGAGGAGGTACGCCGTACCTCCGCGGGTGCCCAGTACGCCGGCGGGGCCGACCCGTACCGCGAGGACGGCGACGCCGGTACCGCGGAGACCCGGGACGGCGCGGACACCGACGGCACCGAGGACCGTACCGACCGATGAGCAAACGCAGCGGTGGCCCGGACGGGATCGTCGTCGTCGACAAACCCGCCGGGCACACCTCGCACGACGTGGTGGCGCAACTGCGCGGCATCGCCCGTACCCGCCGCGTCGGGCACGCCGGGACCCTGGACCCGATGGCCACCGGGGTCCTGGTGCTGGGGCTCGGCCAGGCCACCAAGCTGCTGGGCCATCTGGCACTCACCGAGAAGGAGTACCTGGGCGTCATCCGGCTCGGCCAGAACACCGTCACCGACGACGCCGAGGGCGAGATCACCGGCGGCGCGGGCGCGCCCGGCGTGGACCGGGCCGCCCTGGACGCCGCGGTGGCGGCGCTGACCGGCGACATCCTCCAGGTCCCCGCCAGCGTCAGCGCCATCAAGGTCGACGGCAAGCGGTCCTACCAGCGGGTCAGGGAGGGCGAGGACGTCGCCCTGCCCGCGCGGCCGGTGACGGTGCGCTCCTTCGACGTGCACCAGGTCAGCGAGACGGTGGCCGAGGACGGTACCCCCGTCACCGATGTCACCGTGGGCGTGGTGTGCTCCTCCGGGACGTACATCCGGGCGCTGGCCCGCGACCTGGGCGCGGCCCTGGGCACCGGCGGCCATCTGACGGCGCTGCGCCGCACCCGGGTCGGGCCGTACGGTCTGACCGGGCCGGGCGGCGCCCGCACGCTGGACGCCCTGCGCGCCGAGCTGACCGTGCTGCCGCTGGCCGACGCCGCCGCCGCGGCGTTCCCGCGCTGGGACGTGGACGAGCGGCAGGCCCGGCTCATCGGCAACGGGGTGCGCATCGCGGCGCCCGGACTGCCGGACGGCCCGGTGGCGGTGTTCGGCCCGGAGGGCCGGCTGGTGGCGCTGATCGACGCGGCGGGGGACGCGCGGGCCAAGAGCCTCGCGGTGTTCACCGCCCCCGCGGCCTCCCCGTCGTGAGGGCCCCGACCGGGGGCCGGGTACCTTGGAGCCGCGGCGGGCCACCGCATGGGCCCACCGGAATCCGCGAGAATCGGCGAGGAGCGTAAACGGTGCAGCGCTGGCGTGGCATGGCGGAGATCCCCGGTGACTGGGGGCGCAGTGTCGTCACCATCGGGTCGTACGACGGCGTGCACCTCGGTCACCAGCTGATCATCGGCAAGGCGGTGGAGCGGGCCCGGGAGCTGGGTGTTCCCGCGGTGGTCATCACCTTCGACCCGCATCCGATGGAGGTGATCCGGCCCGGCAGCCAGCCCGCGCTGCTGGCCCCGCACCGGCGGCGTGCCGAGCTGATGGCGGAACTGGGCGTGGACGCCGTCCTGGTGCTGCCGTTCACCAAGGAACTCTCCCAGCTCTCCCCGGCGGAGTTCGTGGTGAAGGTGCTGGTGGAGAAGCTGCACGCGGTGTCCGTGGTGGAGGGGCCGAACTTCCGGTTCGGGCACCGGGCGGCGGGCAGCGTGGCGACGCTCGCCGAACTGGGCGAGAGCTACGGCTTCGACGTCCGGGTCATCGATCTGTACGTGCGCGGCGAGGTGGGCGAGGGTGAGGCGTTCTCGTCCTCGCTGGCGCGCCGGCTGATCGCCGCGGGTGACGTGACGGGCGCGGCAGCCGTGCTGGGACGCCCGCACCGGGTGGAGGGCGAAGTGGTGCACGGTGCGGCGCGCGGCCGCGACCTGGGCATCCCCACCGCGAACCTGGACGTCGTGCCGGGCTCGGCGATCCCGGCGGACGGGGTGTACGCCGGGTGGCTGACGGCCGGGCAGGAACGCTGGCCGGCGGCGATCTCGATCGGCACCAACCCGCAGTTCGAGGGCACCGTCCGGTCGGTCGAGGCCCATGTGGTGGACCGCACCGATCTGGACCTGTACGGGCAGTGGGTGGCCGTGGACTTCCACTGCTTCGTGCGCGGCCAGGAGACCTTCGCCAGCCTGGACGACTTCCTGGCGCGGCTGGAGGAGGACAAGCAGCGGGTGCGGGAACTGCCGCCGCCCCCGCGCTGAGCGGTACGGCGGGCCGGTGACCGGCCCGCGCCCGTGTGCCCGCGCTCGCGGGCAGGGGAGGTGACGACGACGGCCGCCGCCGGTCCGTGAGGAACC
>NZ_JBHWJL010000173.1:0-10736 GCF_042731495.1 Streptomyces sp. NPDC059853 | reverse complement strand
GAACTGCCGTTCCAGGCCCGGTCGGTGCCGCTCCGGTTCCCGCTGGAGTCGGCCGAGTTGCCCTTCCAGCGGCCGGCCTCGCCGGAGATGTAGCTGTCGCCGAGGGTGACGCTGGCGGTCGGCGCCAGGTGCGGACGGCGACGGCGGACTGGCGGGCGGTGGCCCGCCAGTCGATGGAGCGGACGTCGTCGCCGGGCACGTAGTCGCGCAGGCTGTCGAACTCGGTGCCCTCGCCGCGCAGCAGCACGCTGGTGCGGCCGTCGAGTTCGCGCAGCCGGGCCAGCTTGGACGGCAGATGCTTGCGGCTGCTGAACGGCGGCAGGACCCGCACCGTACCGGGCACGTGGTGGCTGCCCTGGCGGGCGGCGAGGCCGAGCGGGCCGTGGGAACGGATCGTCACCCGGACCGCCTGCCGGTCGCCGCGGCGGGTGGGGTGCAGCACGGTGGTGACACGGCGGCGTTCGCCTGCGGGGACGGCCAGATGGTGGCGGGACGCCGCGTACGCGTCGCCGGGCTGCCAGCTGCTGGGCGGCCAGGCGTCGCGCAGATCCGCCCTGAGGTCACGGCCCGACGGGTTGGTGACGGTCAGTTCGACCTCGGCCGACTCGCCGAGCCGGATGGACTGTGTGGCGGGCCGGGCGAGACGCAGGGTCCGGACCGGGGCGGCGCGCAGCAGGTCGTAGCCGATGGCGGCGAGCAGGGGCAGGCCGACGACGGCGATGCCGGTCCAGCCGGGCAGCAGTCCGGCGATCAGCGCGCCGAGGGCGGCGATGAGAGCGGTGCGTCCGGTCAGGGCCATCAGCGCGGGACCGGGACGTGCGCGAGGAGGCCGTTGATGACGGTGTCGGCGGTGATGCCCTCCATCTCGCTCTCCGGGCGCAGCCGGACGCGGTGCCGGAGCGTGGGCAGGGCGAGGGCCTTGACGTCGTCGGGGATGACGTAGGTGCGGCCGGAGAGCCAGGCCCAGGCGCGGGCGGTGGAGAGCAGGGCCTTGGCGCCGCGCGGGGAGACGCCGAGGGCGAGGGAGGGGGAGGTGCGGGTGGCGCGGCAGAGGTCGACGACGTAGCCGCTGATCTCGGGGGAGACGGTGACCTTGGCGACCTCGTCGCGTGCGGCGGCGAGTTCGCCGGGGCCCGCGACGGTGCGGACGCCGGCGGCGGCCAGGTCGCGGGGGTCGAAGCCGGCGGCGTGCCGGTTGAGGACGTCGACTTCCTGTTCGCGGGTGGGGAGCGGCAGGGTGAGCTTGAGGAGGAAGCGGTCGAGCTGCGCTTCGGGCAGGGGGTAGGTGCCCTCGTACTCGACGGGGTTCTGGGTGGCGGCGACGAGGAAGGGCTCGGGCAGCGGGCGGGGGGTGCCGTCGACGGAGACCTGGCGCTCCTCCATGGCCTCCAGCAGGGACGCCTGGGTCTTGGGCGGGGTGCGGTTGATCTCGTCGGCGAGGAGGAGGTTGGTGAAGACGGGGCCCGGCTGGAAGGAGAACTCGGCGGTGCGGGTGTCGTAGACGAGGGAGCCGGTGATGTCGGAGGGCATCAGGTCGGGGGTGAACTGGACGCGCTTGGTGTCGAGTTCGAGGGCGCTGGCGAGGGTCTTGACCAGCAGCGTCTTGGCGACGCCCGGGACGCCTTCGAGGAGGACGTGACCCTTGCAGAGCAGGGCGACGACGAGGCCGGTGACGGCGGCGTCCTGGCCGACGACGGCCTTGCCGATCTCGCCGCGCAGGGCTTCCAGGGCGGTGCGCGGGGAGGCGGGGGCGGGCTCGGCGGGTCCGGTCGGGCTGGTCACTGGCGCGGGTCCTTCGGGGTCTCGGGGGCGTCGGGATGGTCGGGGGTGAGGCGGTTTTCCAGGGCGTCGAGGGCGTCGGCGAGGGCCACGAGCGCGGGGTCGTCGGCGGGTGCCGGGCCGAAGAGGAGCTGGTGCAGGTCGTGGCCGGGCTGCCCGGTGTGGGCGGCGAGGGCGGGGACCAGGGTGTCGGGGGTGTGGGCGGCCGCGGCGGGGAGGCCGACGCGGGGGGCGAGCCGGCCGCGGGTGGCGGTGCGCAGGGCGTCGGCGGCGCGGTCGCGGGCGCCGTTGCGGTGGTAGAGGCGGGCGCGGCCCTCGGCGGTCTCGGCGGCGCGTACCGCGACGGGGAGCCGTTCGGTGACGACGGGTCCCAGCCGGCGGCCGCGCCAGAAGGCGGTGAGGGCGGCGGCGACGGCGAGTTGCAGGGCGGCCCAGCGCCAGCCGGGGGCCATGAGCTCGGTGAGGCTGCGTGCGTCGTCGGAGCCGGGGGCTTCGGCGGTGGTGGGCAGGTACCAGACGAGGTGGTCGCGGGCGCCGAGGAGCTGGAGGGCGAGGGAGGCGTTGCCGTCCTCGGCCAGGCTCTGGTTGTGGAGGATGTCGGGGGCGCCGAGCAGGACGGTTTCGGTGGGGGAGCCGGCGTCGAGGGTGACGAGGGTGGGCAGTCCCTCGTACGGATAGCAGGCGAGGGTGGTGGGGTCGGTGTCCGGGTCGGTGGGCGGCAGGTAGCCGTGGCCGCCGAGCCGGGCGTCGCCGGCGCGGTCGGTGAGGCCGGTGGTGCAGCCGGGGTCGAGGGTGCTGGTGGGGAGGGGCCCGATGGCCTCGGTGCCGGGGGCGAAGACGGCGGTGGTGTCGGGGCCCGCGGCGACGAGGACGGTGCGGGTGCCGGTGCGCTGGGTGGCGCGGTGCAGGGCCTCGCGGCGTTCCGCGGTGAGGTCTTCGGGGTGGGTGATGAGGAGGGTGGTGCCGGGGCGGAGGGCGGCCAGGGCTTCGTCGGAGGTGGTGGCGACGGTGATGTCGACGCCGTGGTCGGTGAGGAGCTGGTTGATGGCGCGGCTGCCGAGCGGGGCGGCGGAGGAGGGGTGGAGGGCGCTGTTGTCGCCGGAGCGGAGCAGGGCGAGGACGAGGCCGGTGAGGACGAGGACGGCGGCGGCGATGAGCAGGCCGCGGCCGCGGCGCCAGATGCGGCCGGCGGTGGGGGAGACGGAGCTGCCGGTGCCCGTGCCGGCGGTGTCGCCGGCCGGGGCGGCGGCGGGCGCGGGGCCGGTGCCGGTGGCGGTCATCGGGCGGCTCCGGTGAGGTCGGGCTTGGTGCGCAGCACGGTCGCGTCGAGGTCGCGCAGTTCGTGGTGGTCGGCGGGGGTGGCGTGGCCTCCGCCGTAGGTGACGGCGCCGAAGGTGGTGGCGGCGGCGCGCAGCCGGGGGGCGAGGGCGGGCATGACGCGGGCGGCTTCGTCGGCGGCTTCGCCGGCGGTGCGTCCGGGGCGGGTGTCGAGGAGGGCGCGTTCTTCGAGGGAGCGGACGAGGGCGCGCAGGTGTTCCTGGACGGCCTGGTCCCACTGTTCCGCCCGGGCGAAGTGTTCGGCGGCGGCGCGGTGTTCGGCGGCGGTGCGGGGGCGGTCGGTGAAGAGCGCGCCGGTGGTGGCGCCGCGTGCGGTGCGCAGGGCGCCGAGGCGCAGCCGCAGGGCGATGAGGAGGCCGATGACGAGGAGGGCGATGATCAGCAGGCCGAGCCAGCCGCCGGGGGCGTGGAAGGCGACGGAGTCCAGGGCGCCGAAGACGCGGTCGATGACCCAGGTGAAGACGCGGCGGACGAGGCCCGGTTCGTGTTCGGCGTAGATCTGCCGGGAGAGTTCGCGTTCGGCCGCCTCGCGGGCGGCCTCGCGGTCGACGGTGAGGGGTGGTTCCGTCGCGGTGCTGTCGGTCATGGCCATGGTGTGGGCCATGGCCATGACCGTGCCGGTGCTGTTCATGGTGTGGTTCTCCCCGTCGGCCCGTCCCCCCGCATGGTGTCAGCTTCCCGGCTGGGGGGTGATGCCCGCGGCGCGGGCCAGCTCCAGGTCGAGGGCTTCGCGGCGGATGCGCTGGTCGATGTAGAGGAGGGCGGTGACGCCGGCGCTGATGGGGAGGGTGATGGCGGAGGCGATGACGGCGCCGATGCCGGAGATCAGCAGGTAGGTCCAGGTGAGGTCGCTGAGGGAGCCGCTGATGAAGCTGTCGAAGCCGCCGTCGGAGCCGATGATCTCGGCGATGACGGTGAACGGGATCTCCAGGATGCCGCTGACGATGGTGACGAGCACGGTGATGAGCAGCTGGATGCCGAAGATGCGCCACCAGGAGTTGCTGACGAGCTTGAAGGAGCGGCGCAGGGCGGTGAGGACGCCCTGCCGCTCCAGCATCAGGGCGGGGGCGGCGAGGGAGAGCCGGACCCACAGCCAGATGGCGAAGACGATGCCGCCGAGGAGGCCGAGGATGGCGATGGCGGGGCTGTCGAGGAGGATGCCGAGGAGGACGGGGACGGCGACGGCGGCGACGACGATGAGCCCGGTCAGCAGGGTGAGGCCGAGGAGGCGGTGGAGCTGGCGGCGGGAGTCGTCCCAGGCTTCGCCGAGGGTGACGCTGCGGCCGAGGACGGCGCGGCTGACGACGATGGTGAGCATGGCGGTGGCCAGGACGCTGCCGAGGAGGGTGGCGATGCCGGCGACGGAGGAGAAGGCGCCGACGTCGACGAGGCCGTCGCGGAGTTCCTCGGCGGTGGGGTCGGGGTTGTTCTCCAGGGCGGCGAAGCCGGAGTTCTCGGAGAGCCACAGTTTCATGGCGACGCTGGAGAGCAGCTGGATGACGACGGCGATGCCGAGGGAGATGGCCAGGACGGTGCGCCAGTGGGCGCGGGCGGTGGAGACGGCGCCGTCGAGGATCTCGCCGAGGCCGAGCGGGCGCAGCGGGATGACGCCGGGTTTGGCGGCGTACTCGCGCGGGCCCCAGGCGGGGGGCGGGGCGCCCCAGCCGGCGGGGGGCTGCTGGCCGTAGCCGGGCTGCTGTCCGTAGGGCGGCTGCTGTCCGTACGGGGGCTGGTGGCCGGGCTGGGGCGGGACGCCGGGGCCGGCGGTCCAGCCCTGGGGCTGCTGGGGCTGCGGCTGCTGCTGGCTGGGGGGCGGAGCGGGCGCCGTGGTGCGGTCCGGGTCCTGCTCGGGCGGCTGGGAGCCGGGCGAGGTCCAGCCTGGCGCGTCACTCACGGCTTCGTACTCCTACGCTCGTATCGCTGGGTGTTTGTCGTTTCAACGGGATCTGGATGTTCATGGTGCCACGGTGGTCCGCCGGGTGTGACGGGCCGTGGTAGTTCCCGTACCCGGCTGGGCAGCGGCCCGCTCGGGATGTGTTCCAGATCACGTTCGGGGAAGTCACGATCAGGGGATGGGATGATGAAGGCATGAAGGGACGCGTACTCGTCGTCGATGACGACACCGCGCTGGCGGAGATGCTGGGCATCGTGCTGCGCGGCGAGGGATTCGAACCGTCGTTCGTGGCAGATGGCGACAAGGCGCTGGCGGCCTTCCGGGAGATCAAGCCGGACCTGGTGCTGCTCGACCTCATGCTGCCCGGACGGGACGGCATCGAGGTGTGCCGGCTGATCCGGGGTGAATCCGGTGTGCCGATCGTCATGCTCACGGCGAAGAGCGACACGGTGGACGTCGTCGTCGGCCTGGAGTCCGGCGCGGACGACTACATCGTGAAGCCGTTCAAGCCCAAGGAGCTGGTGGCGCGGATCCGGGCGCGGCTGCGCCGGTCCGAGGAGCCGGCGCCCGAGCAGCTGGCCATCGGCGATCTGGTGATCGATGTGGCCGGGCACTCGGTGAAGCGCGGCGGGGCGACGATCTCGCTGACCCCGCTGGAGTTCGATCTGCTGGTGGCGCTGGCGCGCAAGCCGTGGCAGGTGTTCACGCGCGAGGTGCTGCTGGAGCAGGTGTGGGGGTACCGGCACGCGGCCGACACCCGCCTGGTGAACGTGCATGTGCAGCGGCTGCGCTCCAAGGTCGAGAAGGACCCGGAGCGCCCGGAGATCGTCGTGACCGTACGGGGGGTCGGGTACAAGGCCGGGGCTGCCTAGGTGGGCACCCGGCTGTGGCGGCGTGGATCCCGGCTGCTCCCCGAAGGGGCGACGAGCGGCCGGGCGCAGCCCGCGATACGGATATTCGGCCGGTGGGCGCGTGGCCCGCTGCTGCCGGTGCTGCGCCTGTGGCGGCGCAATATCCAGCTGCGGGTGGTGGCGACCACACTGCTGATGTCGGTGGCGGTGGTGCTCGTGCTGGGCATCGTCGTGATGGGGCAGGTGCGCAACGGTCTGCTGGAGGCCAAGCGGCAGACGGCGATCAGCCAGGCGGACGGCGGGTTCGCGGTGGCGGAGGACCTGGCGGGCAACGCGCCGGACAGTTCGGACCCGGGTGCGGGGCAGGCGGTCGATCCGGGGTCGTGGATCACCGGGATCGTGGAGCAGCTGGCCTCCGGCGGCCAGGGGGTGTACTCGGTGGTGGCGCTCAGCTCGCAGCTGTCGTCCACCCCGTTCGTGAGTGACGCGGGCCCGGCGCTGCGCGGGCCGCGGGCATCGGCGGACATCCGGCCCGAGGAGAGCATCCCGGCGGAGCTGCGGCAGGCGCTGGACCGCGATCCGGCCACCCACCGGCAGTACGGGACGATCGTGCGGCCGGACGGCAGCTCCGAGGCGGCGCTGATCGTGGGGCGGCGGCTGACGGACAACGAGAACGGCCAGTACCAGCTGTACTACCTGTTCCCGTTCACCCAGGAGGAGAAGTCGCTCAGCCTGGTGATGGGGACCATCGCGACGGCCGGGATCTTCCTGGTGGTGCTGCTGGGCGCGATCGCCTGGGTGGTCGTCCGGCAGGTGGTGACGCCGGTGCGGATGGCGGCCGGGATCGCCGAGCGGCTGGCCGCCGGGCGGCTCATGGAGCGGATGAAGGTCTCCGGTGAGGACGACATCGCCCGGCTCGGTGAGTCCTTCAACAAGATGGCCCGCAATCTCCAGGTGAAGATCTCCCAGCTGGAGGAGCTCTCCCGGATGCAGCGGCGCTTCGTGTCGGACGTGTCGCACGAGCTGCGGACCCCGCTGACGACGGTGCGGATGGCGGCCGAGGTGATCCACGAGGCGCGCGAGGAGTTCGACCCGGTGACGGCGCGCTCGGCGGAACTGCTGCTGGGGCAGGTCGAGCGGTTCGAGTCGCTGCTGGCGGATCTGCTGGAGATCAGCAGGTTCGACGCGGGCGCGGCGAGCCTGGAGGCGGACCACAGCGATCTGCGGGACGTGGTGCACCGGGTGATCGAGGGCGCGGAGCCGCTGGCGGAGCGCAAGGGCAGCCGGCTGCTGGTGCGCGGCGCGGAGCGGCCGGTGGTGGCCGAGGTGGACGCGCGGCGGATCGAGCGCGTGCTGCGCAATCTGGTGGTCAACGCGATCGAGCACGGCGAGGGCCGTGACGTGGTGGTGCGGCTGGCCGAGGCCGAGGACGGCTCCGCGGTGGCGCTCGCGGTGCGCGACTACGGGATCGGGCTCGGCGAGGGCGAGGCGGAGCGGGTGTTCAACCGGTTCTGGCGGGCCGACCCGGCCCGGGCCCGTACCACCGGGGGCACCGGACTCGGCCTGTCGATCGCGATCGAGGACGCCCGGCTGCACGGCGGCCGGCTGGAGGCGTGGGGCGAGCCGGGCCGCGGGGCGCAGTTCCGGCTGACGCTGCCGAAGGCGGCGGGCGGTGTGCTGCGCGGCTCCCCGCTGCCGCTGGAGCCGGCGGACGCGCGGCGGCGGGTGGCGGCGATCCCGGCGCAGGGCCGGGGCGATACGCAGGCGCGGGCCGGTGCGCCCGCGGGTCAGGCGCCGGCGGAGCCCGGGGAGGACAGTGGCCGTGGCAGGTGAGCGGTGGCGCGGCGGCGTGCGGTCGGTGGGGCTGCTGCTGGCCGGCGGGTTGCTGGTGGGCGGCTGTGCCTCGATGCCCTCCAGCGGTCCCGTGCAGCGGGTGGAGACGGCGGACCGGGCGGAGAACGAGTCGCCGGTGCGGATCTTCGGGGTCTCGCCGCAGGAGAACGCGACGCAGCAGCAGATCGTCCGGGGCTTCCTGGAGGCGATCACCAGTGACGAGGCGCAGTTCGACACGGCGCGCGAGTATCTGACGCCGCAGCGGCAGCAGCTGTGGGACCCGTTCGCGAGTACGACGGTTCTGGCGTCGGGGCCCGACACGACCAGCCGGCTCCCGGAGGGCGAGCAGCAGGGCGACGGGCAGGACGCGGGGGCCGAGCAGGCGGCGCAGTCGGCGGTGGTGGAGCTGAGCGGCACCCTGCTGGCGACGGTGGACACCGCGCACGGGTACACCCCGCAGGAGGGCGGCTACCACGCGTCGTTCCGGCTGCAGCGGGTCGAGGGCGAGTGGCGGATCGACGAGCTGCCGGACGGGCTCGTGATGAGCGCGGCCGACTTCCAGCGCAACTACCACTCCGTGAACACGTTCTATTACGCGGATCTGGGGCCGGAAGCGGGCAAGGCCGGGGAGAGCGGGCAGACGCTCGTCGCCGACCCGATCTACGTACGGTGGCGCATCGACCCCATCGGGGAGGCCGTCGGCGAGCTGCTGTCCGGCCCGGGCGAGTGGCTGGCGCCGGTGGCGCGCACCGAGTTCCCGCAGGAAGCCGGTCTGGTGCCGGAGCGCAACGCCATCACCATGGACTCCGGTGTGCTGACGGTCGCGCTCACCGGGATCGACCCCGGCGTGAACCGCACCCGCTGCGAGCTGATGGGCGCCCAGCTGCTGCACACCGTGCAGGCGCAGTCCTCCGGCGAGGTGTCCGAGGTGCGGCTGACCGACCCGGCCGGGTCGCGGCTGTGCGCGCTCTCCCGGGCCGAGGCGAAGAACCTGGCGCCCGGGCTGCTGGACGCCCGCTCGGGCAGCTCGTACTACCTGGACGAGGAGGACCGGCTGATCACCGTGCCCGACGTGGACGCCGAGCCGCAGCCGGTCACCGGCGCGCTGGGGCAGGGCACGGTGCCGCTGCGCGAGGCGGCGGTCAGCCGGGACGAGAACCGGGCCGCCGGGGTCACCGAGGACGGCACCGCGCTGCTGGTCACCGAGATGTGGGGCACGGACCCGGCGCCCGAGGCGCTGCAGCTGAGCGCGGCGGCCGGGGCGGACGCCGGGCTGTCCCGGCCCAGCTGGGACGGGCTCGGCGATCTGTGGGTCGCCGACCGCGACCCGGCGCACCCGCGGCTGCTCCGGCTGTCGGGCGGTGTGGGCACCCCGCAGGAGGTGCCGGTGCCGGACCTGCCGGCCGGCCGGTACATCGAGTCCGTGCGGGTGTCCTCGGACGGGGTGCGGATCGCGATGCTGCTGGCCGGGGACGACGACACCTCCACGCTGTGGCTGGGGCGGATCCACCGCGCCGCCGTCGGGGAGGCCGTCGAGGTGTCGGTGCAGGGCCTGCGGGCCGTGACACCGGTCCTGGAGAAGGTGACGGCGCTCTCGTGGGCCGGGGTCAGCCGGCTGGTGGTCGTGGGGCGCCCGGCGGACGGGGCGGAGCAGTTGCAGTACCTGGGCACCGACGGGTCGCCGGTGGCCTCCTCCAACACGCCCGGCCTCAACGACGTGACCGCGGTGGCCGCGTCCGAGAACGACACCCTGCCGCTGCTGGCCGAGACCGGGGACCGGATCGTCCGGCTCCAGGACCGCAGCCAGTGGAAGCTGGTGACCGATCGGGGCTCCGCGCCGTTCTACCCGGGGTAGGGCCGGCCGTCCGGCCCGGCCGGGACGGAGCGGAGCGGTGGAGACCTTGCGGGGCTTGTGGCGGGAGCTGGGCGGCCTGGTGCTGCCCGCCCTGTGCGCCGGATGCGGCGCGGCACGGGCGGTGCTGTGCGGGGGCTGCCGGGCCCTGCTGTGCGGGACGGGCGCCGTGGCGCGCCCCGTGCGGCCCGTGCCGGAGCCGGCGGGGCTGCCGGTGGTGTACGCCGCGGTGGAGTACGCGGGGGCGGCCAGGGCCGTCCTGCTGGCGCACAAGGAGCGGGGCGCGCTGGCCCTGGCCGCGCCGCTGGGCCGGGCGCTGGCGCTGAGCGTAGGGGCGGTGCGGGCGGACGGCGACCGGGCGGTGCGGGCGGGTGCGGGCCGGGTGCTGGCGCTGGTGCCGGTGCCGTCGGCGCGGGCGGCCACCGCGCGGCGCGGGCACGACCCGGTGCGCCGGATCGCGCTGGCGGCGGCGGCGAGGCTGCGGCGCGAGGGATGCGCGGTGCGGGTGCTGCCGGTGCTGCGGCAGACGCGGGCGGTGGCCGATCAGGCGGGTCTCGGCGCGGGGGCAGGCAGGGCCAATCTTGCGGGCGCGCTGACGGCGGAGGGTGGCCGGGCGTTGCCGGCGGGTGATCCGGTGGTCCTGGTGGACGACGTGGTGACCACCGGAGCGTCCCTGGCCGAGGCCGCGCGGGCGGTCCGGGCGGCGGGCGGACGGCTGCTGGGTGCGGCGGTGGTGGCGGGGACACGGAGTGCCCCGGGGGAACGTGGGTAGGGAACTACGCGTTGGTAAGGGTGTCGGGAGTGCGCCATTGGAGGTACTTTCGAATCAAGGCGTGGTGGTACGAACCACCGTAAAAGTTCATATTCGTTCTGTACCAAGGGAGCCGCTTCGCCGGCGCAGGCGGGGCGTTCCGGGAACGGAGTTCTGCGTGGACATCGTCGTCAAGGGCCGCAAGACCGAGGTGCCGGAGCGATTCCGGCGGCACGTGGCCGACAAGCTGAAGCTGGACCGCATCCAGAAGTTCGACGGCAAGGTGACCAGCCTCGACGTGGAAGTGTCCAAGGAGCACAATCCACGCCAGGCAGACCGTTCCGACCGGGTGGAGATCACCCTCCGCTCCCGGGGACCGGTCATCCGGGCGGAAGCGGCGGCGGGCGACCCTTACGCAGCGCTCGACCTGGCCACCGG
>NZ_JBHWJL010000172.1:0-10805 GCF_042731495.1 Streptomyces sp. NPDC059853 | reverse complement strand
GGCTGGGCGAGCCCGCCGAGGCGGCCCCGGGTGGCCATGGAGCGGATGTAGACGCCGGGGTCGGAGGCGTGGTCGTTCATCCGCACCCGGTCGCCCAGCAGCGCGCCGCCGGAGAACGGCGAGGACGGGTCGACGGCGAGCACCCCGACCCGTTTCCCGGCCCGGCGGTAGGCGGTGGTCAGCGCGGAGGTGCAGGTGGACTTGCCGACGCCGGGCGAGCCGGTGAGGCCGATGACGTAGGCACCGCCGCTGTGCGGGGCGAGCGCCGCCATCACCTCGCGCAGCTGGGGGGCGCCGCCCTCCACCACGGAGATGAGCCGGGCCACCGCGCGCGGGTCGCCGCGCCGGGCGCGGGCCACGAGATCGGGTACGTCCACGGTGCGTGCCCCCGCGCCGCTCATCGGCGCGGCACCCGCAGGATGAGGGCGTCGCCCTGCCCGCCGCCGCCGCACAGCGCCGCGGCGCCGGTGCCGCCGCCGCGCCGGGCCAGTTCCAGCGCGAGGTGCAGCACGATCCGCGCCCCGGATGCCCCGATCGGGTGACCCAGGGCAATCGCCCCGCCGTTCACATTCACCCTTTCGTGGCCAATCCCGAGATCCTTCATTGACTGGGCCGCCACCGCCGCGAACGCCTCGTTGATCTCCACCAGGTCGAGGTCGCCCACCTCCAGGCCGTCCTTGCGCAGCGCGTGCAGGATCGCGTTCGAGGGCTGCGAGTGCAGCGAGTTGTCCGGCCCGGCGACGTTCCCGTGCGCGCCGATCTCGGCGATCCACTCCAGGCCCAGCTCCTGCGCCTTCGTCTTCGCCATCACCACCACGGCCGCCGCGCCGTCGGAGATCTGGGAGGCGGAACCGGCCGTGATGGTGCCGTCCGGGCGGAACGCGGGCCGCAGCCGGCCCAGCGACTCCACCGTGGTGTCGGGGCGGATGCCCTCGTCCGTGTCCACGATCAGCGGGTCGCCCTTGCGCTGCGGTACCGCGACCGGGGTGATCTCGGCGGCGAACAGGCCGTTCTTGCGCGCCTCGGCGGCCCGCCGGTGGGAAGCCGCCGCGATCTCGTCCTGCTCGGCGCGCCCGATGCCCAGCCGGACATTGTGCACCTCGGTGGACTCCCCCATGGCGATGCCCTCGAAGGCGTCCGTCAGCCCGTCCCGCGCCATCGAGTCCAGGACCTCGACCGCGCCGTACTTGTACCCGGCCCGGGAGCCCGGCAGCAGGTGCGGGGCGTTGGTCATCGACTCCTGGCCCCCGGCGACGATCACGTCGAACTCCCCGGCCCGGATCAGCTGGTCGGCCAGCGCGATGGCGTCGAGCCCGGACAGGCAGACCTTGTTGACGGTCAGGGCCGGCACGGTCATCGGGATCCCGGCGTGCACGGCGGCCTGCCGCGCCGGGAGCTGCCCGGCCCCGGCCTGGAGCACCTGCCCCATGATCACATACTGCACCCGGTCGCCGGTGATCCCGGCCCGTTCCAGCGCCGCCCGGATGGCGAAGCCGCCCAGTTCGGCGCCGCTGAAGTCCTTGAGCGAGCCGAGCAGGCGGCCCATCGGGGTGCGGGCCCCCGCCACGATCACCGACGTGACGGGGGAAGCGTTGGCAGACATCATGCGGCTCCTTTGCCCGGGAACATGCGCTGGCGAACCTTCCGGCGTGAACGGCCGTTCACATCACGGTGCAGTCAATGTACGCAGTCGCCCACCCGCCGGTCACCGTCACGGAAATGTGACGGTGGGCACGTTGCGCGGTCACCCCGCGTGGCGATCCACTGGTCCCATGCTGACGCGTATCGATCACATCGGAATCGCCTGCGCCGACCTGGACGCCACCGCCGCGTTCTACCGCACCACGTACGGCTTCGAGGTCTTCCACACCGAGGTCAACGAGGAACAGGGGGTGCGCGAGGCCATGCTGCGCATCAACGGCACCGACGACGGCGGCGCCTCCTGGATCCAGCTCCTCCAGCCGCTGGACGCCGACAGCCCGGTCGGTAAATGGCTCGCGAAGAACGGTGAAGGAGTGCATCACATCGCCTTCGGCACCGCCGATGTCGAAGCGGACGCCGAAACCGCCAGGCAGGCGGGGGTACGGGTGCTCTACGACACGCCCCGCACCGGCTCCATGGGCTCCCGGATCACCTTCCTGCACCCGAAGGACTGTCACGGAGTGCTCACAGAACTGGTCACCGCCGCCCCGCCCAAGGCTGTTGAAGGGGCCTCGGGCCACTGACGCAGGCTGCACCGGCCGGTAGAGTGGCCGGGCCGGGGCATGGGGCTCACTCTCGACACCCCTGTCCGGCGAAGAACTCCGGCCGGCGGCGGCCCGTACTGGTGCTCCACTCCACGCTCCAGCGGACAGCGGCCGGAACCGGATCACCCTTAACCACGACCAGGGGACGGATGGGACCGCGCGGTGCGGGGCTACGACAGCGTGCAGGCTGACGACCACCTCTCTCGTTTCGAAGCCGAGATGGAACGGCTGAAGAAGGAGCGGGAGAAGGCGGTCGATCATGCCGACGACCTCGGCTACCAGGTCGAGGTCCTGCGCGCCAAGCTGCACGAGGTGCGCCGGGTACTCGCGGTGCGGCCCGCCTACGCCGACCCCGGCGGCCACGCCGAGCAGCTGCTGCGCAACGCCCAGCACCAGGCCGACGCCATGCGGGTGGAAGCCGAACGCGAACTGCGCGAGGCGCGCGCGAGGGCCCAGCGGGTCCAGCAGGAGCAGTCCGAGGCCCGCGCCCGGATGGAGGCCGAGCTGCACGCCGAGGCGGTCGCCCGCCGGCAGCGGCTCGACGAGGAGCTGGCCCAGCGCCGTTCCACCGTCGAATCCCACGTCAACGAGAACGTCGCCTGGGCCGAGCAGCTGCGCGCCCGCAGCGAGTCCCAGGCCCGCCGGCTCATGGAGGAGACCAGGGCCGAGCACGAGCGCACCATCGCCCAGGCCCGCGCCGAGGCCCACCGGCTGACCGAGGAGTCCCGGCAGCGCGCCGCCCTGGAGGAGCGCACCGCCCGCGCCGAGGCCGAGGACCTGCTGCGCCGCTCCCGCGCCGACGCCGAGCGACTGCTGGCCCAGGCCAACGCCCAGGCCCAGGAAGCCGCCGAGCACGCCGAGCGGCTGCGCACCGCCACCGCGCAGGAGGCCGAGACCGGCCGCCGCGAGACCACCGCGCTGGTCCGCAAGGCCGAGGAGCGCCTGGAGCAGGCCAAGTCGGTGCTGCGCACCGCCAAGGAGGAGGCCGAGCAGCTGCTCGCCGAGGCCACCGAGGAGGCCGAGAAGCGGCGCGCGGCCGGCGAGAGCGAGTACGAGCAGCGCTCGGCCACCGCCAAGGCCGAGGTCGCCCGGATGGTGTCCGAGGCCACCCGGGACGCCGAGCGGCGCCGCGCCGAGGCCGAGCAGGTGCTGGCCGACGCCCGCGCCAAGGCCGAGCAGCTGACCTCCGAAGCCGCCGAGGAGGCCCGCTCCAAGGCCGCCGAGGAGTACGCCGCCCAGCTGGCGGAGGCCGCCCGCACCGCCGAGGAAGTGCTGAACAAGGCCGCCAAGGAGGCCCAGGAGACCACCAAGGCGGCCACCGAGGAGGCCGAGCGGCTGCGCGAGGCGGCCGAGGCCGAGGCCGACCGGCTGCGCGCCGAGGCGCACGACGTGGCCGAGCAGCTCAAGGGCGCGGCCCAGGACGACACCAAGGAGTACCGGGCCAAGACCGTCGAGCTCCAGGAGGAGGCGCGGCGGCTGCGCGGCGAGGCCGAGCAGCTGCGGGCGGAGGCCGTCGAGGAGGGCGAGGCGATCCGCGCCGAGGCCCGCCGGGACGCCGCCGCGAGGATCGAGGAGGCCGCCGCCCGCGCCGAGGAGCTGCTGGCGCAGGCCAAGTCCGACGCGGAGGAGACCCGCGCCGGCGCCACCGCCGAGAGCGAGCGGGTACGGACCGAGGCGATCGAGCGCGCCACCACGCTGCGCAACCAGGCGGAGCAGGCGCTGGCCCGGGCACGTACCGAGGCCGAGTCGCTGGTGGCCGAGGCCACCGGGCAGGCCGAGCGCACCACCGCGGAGGCCGAGGAGGCCGCCCGCCGGCTGCGCGAGGAGACCAAGGAGGCCACCCGCGCCGAGCGGGAGGCCGCCCAGCGCGAGCTCGACCGGCTGCGCGAGGAGGCCGAGAGCCGGGTCACCGCCGCCGAGGAGGCGCTGGGCGAGGCGCGCTCGGAGGCCGAGCGGCTGCGCATCGAGGCCGCCTCGGAGGCCGAGCGGCTGCGCGCCGAGGCCGCCGAGCGGGTCCGGCAGCTCACCGAGCAGGCCGAGCAGGCCGCCCAGCAGCTGCGGGACGAGGCCACCGCCGACGCCGCCAGGGCCCGGGTGGAGGGCGAGGAGTACGCGGTACGGCTGCGCGGCGAGGCCACGGCCGAGGCCGAGCGGGTACGCCAGGAGGCGGAGGCCGCCGCCGACCGGGTACGGGAGCGGGCCGCCGCCGCGGCCGAGCGCACCGCCGCCGAGGCCGCGCAGGCGCTGGCCGCCGCGCAGGAGGAGGCGGCCCGGCTGCGGGCCGAGGCCGACACGCTGCTCGCCGAGGCGCACGACGCGGCGCACCGCGAGCGGGCCGAGGCCCGAGAGCAGAGCGAGGAGCTGCTGGCCGCCGCCCGCGCCAAGGTGGACGACGCCGAGCGGCGCGCCGAGACGCTGGTGGCCGCCGCCGAGCACAAGGCACAGCGCGAGCGGGACTCGGTGGCCGGGCTGCGCGAGCAGGCGGAGGCGGAGATCGCCACCCACCGCGCGGAGGCCGAGCGCGAGGTGGCCCGGGTGCTGCGCGAGTCCGCCGAGGAGAAGGAGGCGGCCCAGGCACTCGCCGAACACACCGTCAAGGAGGCCATCGCCGAGGCCGACCGGGTGCGCCAGGAGGCGGAGGCCGCCGCCGAGCGCACCCGTGCGGACGCCGACGCGCTCGCCGACAGTGCCCGCCGCGAGGCGTCCCGCAAGCGCAACGAGGCGGCGGCGCAGGCCGATGAGCTGCTGTCCAAGGCGCAGGAGGAGGCGCTGCGCATGAGCGCCACCGCCGAGGAGCAGTCCGACACCATGGTGGGCGCCGCCCGCAAGGAGGCCGCCCGGATCGTCTCGGACGCCCAGGAGTCCGGCCAGGAGCTGGTGGAGAACGCCCGCACGGACGCCAACACGCTGCTGGAGGAGGCCCGTCGGGACGCGGCGGGGATCCGGGAGCGCGCCGAGGAGCTGCGGGCCCGGGTGGAGTCGGAGGTCGAGGCGCTGCACGACCGGGCCCGCCGGGAGTCGGCCGAGCAGACCCGGGCCGCCGGCGAGCGGGTCGACAAGCTCATGCGGGCCGCCGACGAGCAGCGCGCCGAGGCCCGCCAGGCGGCGGAGAAGCTGCTGGCGGACGCCAACTCCGAGGCGGGCAAGGTCCGGATCGCGGCCGTGAAGAAGGCCGAGGGCCTGCTCAAGGACGCCGAGCGCAAGCGCTCCGAAGTGCTGCGCGAGGCGCAGAAGATCCGTTCCGACGCCGAGCGGGACGCGCGCCGGGCCGTCGAGGAGAGCAAGCGCGAACTGGAGAAGCTCAGCCGCCGCCGCGAGGACATCAACGCGGAGATCTCCCGGGTGCAGGATGTGCTCGCCGCGCTCGATTCCTTCGGGGAGCCCAAGGGTGCCGCGAAGTCCGGCGGAAAGACCGGCAGTGGCAAAGGCGGTAAGGGTTCCGGAGGTTCGGGTGGCCTCGGTACGGTCACCGCGGGCGCCGGTGCCGGTGCCGCGCCCCGTCCCGGCGGCGGAAAACCCTCCCGGGGCTGACCGGAGATGAATTCGACACCACTCGTTCGAGCGTTTGGGGCGAACATTCTCCCTACCAAAGCACCGATCCACTCGAAGACACGCCGCTTCGCCCCCTAGGATTGCTGAACGCCCAGGCCCATTCACAACCTGACGCACCCCCGTCTGAATCGACAGGAACCCCATGAGCGACACTTCCTCCCCCTTCGGCTTCGAGCTCGTGCGGCGCGGCTACGACCGCGGGCAGGTGGACGACCGGATCACCAAGCTCGTATCGGACCGCGACAGCGCGCTCGCCCGTATCACCTCCCTGGAAAAGCGGATCGAGGAGCTTCACCTCGAAACGCAGAATGCCCAGGCCCAGATCTCGGATTCCGAGCCCTCCTACGCCGGTCTCGGCGCGCGGGTCGAGAAGATCCTGCGTCTTGCCGAGGAGGAGGCGAAGGATCTGCGCGAGGAGGCCCGCCGGGCCGCCGAGCAGCACCGTGAGCTGGCCGAGGCCGCCGCGCAGCAGGTGCGCAACGACGCCGAGGCCTACTCCCAGGAGCGCAAGGCCAAGGCCGAGGACGACGCCGCGCGGATCATCGAGAAGGCCGAGGACGACGCGGCGGCCACCCGCGCCGAGGCCGAGAAGAACGCCGCGGCCAAGCGCGAGGAGGCGGACGCCCTCTTCGAGGACACCCGCGCCAAGGCCGCGCAGGCCGCGACCGACTTCGAGACCAACCTGGCCAAGCGCCGCGAGCAGTCCGAGCGCGACCTGGCCTCGCGTCAGGCCAAGGCCGAGAAGCGGCTCGCGGAGATCGAGCACCGGGCCGAGCAGCTGCGCCTGGAGGCCGAGAAGCTGCGCACCGACGCGGACCGCCGCGCCCGCCAGACGGTGGAGACGGCCTCCCGCCAGGCCGACGACATCGTGGCGGACGCGAACGCCAAGGCGGAGCGCATCCGTACCGAGTCCGAGCGTGAGCTGGCGGCGCTGACCAACCGCCGCGACAGCATCAACGCCCAGCTGACCAACGTCCGCGAGATGCTGGCCACCCTCACCGGTGCCCAGATCGCGGCGGTCTCGCTGGACGACGACGAGGACGAGGGCCTGAGCAAGGGCGTGCCCGCGCAGCAGTCGCGCTGACCCGGCGCCTGCCCGCCTCACCCGAACGGCGCCGGGAAGTCGACGACCATGCGGATGATGCTGGGGCTCGACCATCCGACCAGCGGCCAGGTGCTGATCGACGGGGCCCCGTACCACCGGCTGCGCGATCCGCTGCGGGCCATCGGGGCGCTGCTGGAGGCGAAGGCGGTGCACCCGGGCCGTACCGCGTACCACCATCTGCTGTGTCTGGCGCAGAGCAACGGCATTCCGGCCGAGCGGATCGGCGCGGTGCTGGACCTGGTGGGGCTCGGCGCGGTGGCCCGCAAGCGGCCCAAGGGGTTCTCGCTGGGGATGGGGCAGCGGCTCGGCATCGCCAGCGCCATGCTGGGGGATCCGCGGATCCTGATGTTCGACGAGCCGGTGAACGGTCTCGACCCGGAGGGCATCCACTGGATCCGGACGCTGATGCGGCGGCTGGCGGCGGACGGCCGCACCGTCTTCGTCTCCAGCCATCTGATGAGCGAGATGGCGCTGACGGCGGAACATCTGGTGGTGATCGGGCAGGGCAGGCTGCTGGCCGACACCTCGATGGCGGCGTTCATCCGGGAGAACTCCCGCAGTTATGTGCGGGTGCGCGGCCCGGAGCCGGCCCGGCTGCGGGCGGTGCTGGAGGCGGCGGGCGGCGGAGTGGCCGTGACGGCGGGCGCGGACGGCACGCTGGAGGTGACGGGCGCCGAGGCGGCCCGGGTGGGGGAACTCGTGGCGGGCGAAGGGCTGGTGCTGCACGAGCTGAGTCCGCAGCAGGCGTCCCTGGAGGAGGCGTTCATGCGGCTGACGCACGGCTCGGTGGAGTACGAGGCCCGCGCCGAGGGCGGCGGGGCTCCGGCGGCCGGTCCGCCGGAGCCACCCGGCGAGGCAGGTGGGGCGGGCGGTCCCGGTGGGGCGGGCCCCGGCTGGGGCGCCGGGTGGGACTCCGGACGCGGAAAGGGGGCGTGAGCCATGGAACGGACAGCCCGGGTGGTGCGCTCGGAGTGGACGAAGATCCGCTCGGTCCGCTCCACGGTGTGGACGCTGACGGCGGCGGTGGTGGTGACGGTCGCGCTGGGGATGCTCCTCAGCCTGGTGGTGCGCAACACCTTCACGGATCTGCCGGCCCGCGAGCAGCTGACGTTCGACCCGACGCTGACCAGCTTCGCCGGGATGGTCCTGGGCCAGCTGGCGATGATCGCGTTCGGCATCCTGGTGGTGTCCAACGAGTACAGCACCGGCATGATCCGCGCCTCGCTGGCGGCGGTGCCCCGGCGCGGGGTGTTCATGGCGGCCAAGCTGCTGGTCGCGACGGTGCTGGCGCTGCTGGTCGGGATGGTCACCAGCTTCGCGGCGTTCTTCCTCGGCCAGGCGGTGCTGGGCCAGTACCGCACGACACTGGACGCGCCGCACGTGCTGCGGGCGGTGATCGGCGGCGGGCTCTACATGGGGCTGATCGCGCTGTTCGCGATGGGCGTCACCTGGATTCTGCGGAGCCCGATGCTGTCGTTCGGGATTCTCATCCCGTTCTTCTTCATGATCTCCAGCATTCTCTCCAGCGTGCACGCCACCCGGCGGGTGGGCAATTATCTGCCGGACGTGGCGGGGCAGCGCATCATGGCGGTGGTGGACACCGGCGACCGGCCGTACGGGCCGTGGGGCGGGATGTTCATCATGCTGCTGTGGGTGGTGGCGGCGCTGCTCGCCGGTTACTGGGTGCTGAAGAAGCGGGACGCCTGATCCGCGGGCGGTCCGGTGCGGGCGGGAACCGAATACCGCTCCGGTGGGGTCTTAGACGAGACCACCCCACCGAGCAGGGAACGCAGCATGATCGAGGCCGTGGGCCTGACCAAGAGCTATGGCGCGAAGACAGCCGTGTACAACCTCAATTTCCAGGTCCAGCCGGGGAAGGTGACCGGCTTCCTGGGCCCGAACGGCGCGGGCAAATCCACCACGATGCGGATGATGCTGGGGCTCGACCGGCCCACCAGCGGCACGGTGACCATCGCCGGGCAGCCCTACCACCGGCTGCCGAACGCCCCGCGCCAGGTCGGCGCCCTGCTGGACGCCAACGCCAAGCACGGCGGACGCAGCGCCCGCTCCCACCTGCTCTGTCTGGCGCAGCTGTCCGGGATCCCGGCGAGCCGGGTGGACGAGGTGCTGGGCATCGTCGGGCTCCAGGACGTGGCGGGCAAGCGCTCCAAGGGCTTCTCGCTCGGCATGGGCCAGCGGCTCGGCATCGCCGGGGCGCTGCTGGGCGATCCGCAGGTGCTGCTCTTCGACGAGCCGGTGAACGGTCTCGACCCGGAGGGCATCCTGTGGGTCCGCAACCTGATGAGGAAGCTCGCGTCCGAGGGGCGCACGGTCTTCGTCTCCAGCCATCTGATGAGCGAGATGGCGCAGACCGCCGACCATCTGATCGTGATCGGGCGCGGCCAGCTGATGGCCGACCTGCCGGTGCGGGACTTCATCACGCAGAACTCCACCGGCTTCGCCCGGGTGCGCACCCCGGAAGGGGACACGCAGGCGCGCGACACACTGGTGCGGGTGCTGGCGGAGGCCGGCGGGCAGGTGCTGACGGAGCCGGACGGCGCCCTGAAGGTGATCGGGGTGCCGCTGCCCCGGATCAGCGACCTGGCGCACGGCGCGGATGTGCGGCTGTGGGAGCTGTCGCCGCACTCGGCGTCGCTGGAGGAGGCGTACATGCGGATGACGCAGGGCGCGGTGGACTACCGCTCCACGCAGGACCCGCAGCACGCCGCCGCGCAGCCCTACCAGCAGCACCAGCAGTACCAGCCCGGGCCGCCGCAGCAGCCGCAGCCGTACGGCCCGCCGCAGCCGCAGCACGTCGCCCCCGCTCAGCCCGCGTACACCCCCGAGGACGCCCGATGACCACCCCTCCCCCACCGCAGCAGCAGTACCAGCAGGCGCCCCCGCAGCAGCCGTACCAGCCGCCGCAGCAGGCCCCCGGGCAGCCCCCGCAGCAGCCCTACGGCCCGCCGCAGCCCGTACCGCAGCAGGCCGGGTACCCGGCCGCCCCGGCGGTGGGGCGGGCCCATCTGGGGCACGCCCTCCGGTCGGAGTGGACGAAGATCCGCACCGTGCGCTCCACGGTGTGGACGCTGGCGCTGCTGTTCGTGCTGACCGTGGGCATCGGCTCGCTGTTCGCGCTGGCGCTCAGCGGTGAGGAGTACGTCGGACTGCCGCTGCTGGCCGGCACCTTCTTCGGCCTGATGTTCGGCCAGATCTGTGTGATCACCCTCGGGGTGCTGGTGATCAGCTCCGAGTACGGCACCGGCATGATGCGCACCACCCTCACCGCGAGCCCGAACCGGGGACGGATACTCCTGGCCAAGGTGCTGGTGTTCTTCGGCGTCTCGTTCGTCATGACCCTGCTGGCCACCACGCTCAGCGGGCTGGTGCAGTCGAGTCTGCTGTCGGGCCAGTCGGCGGCCGACCGCTACATCGACTCGTACATGGAGAGTTCGATCGAGAACGGCGAGGTCGTCGCCACCGGCGCGCACTGGCTGGAGGCGACCCTCGGCGTCTCGCTGTACGTCTCGCTGCTCGGCGTGCTGGGCCTGGCGGTCGGCGCGCTGCTGCGGCACTCGGCGGGCGCCATCACCACCATGATGGCGGTGGTGCTGCTGCCGCTGCTCGCGGCGATGTTCATGTTCGGGGAGAGCATGGCGACGCTGCGCGACCTCCTCATCGAGTACGCCCCGCTGAACGGCCTGGCCACCCTCTTCGGCCTCCCGATGGGCTCGGGGGACGACCCGATCTCCGGCTGGGGCCTGCTGGCCATCCTCGCGGCGGCCACGACGGCGGCGCTGATCGGCGCGTACGCCAAGCTGGTGAGCACCGACGCCTAGGGACGCACCGCCCGGTTCCCGCGCAGTGGCCGTCACGCCCCCCGAACCCGGGTTGGGGGGGTG
>NZ_JBHWJL010000171.1:0-10826 GCF_042731495.1 Streptomyces sp. NPDC059853 | reverse complement strand
GCGCGGCCCCGTACCCGGGGCGGATCAGCCGGTCAGGTCGACCGCGTAGGAGGCGACCCAGGCCAGCGGGGCGTTCCAGTAGATGGTGACCTCATTGGTCGCGTACGACTCGATGTGGTCGATGTAGCACATGGCCGGGGCGCAGCCCGCCAGTTTCTCCTCGGCGATCGGGTCCTGGAGTTCCTGGTTGGGCCCGCCGGCCACGCTGCCCGGCGGCGGGTGCGGCAGCGCGGGGTTCAGCTGGGCCGCCCAGAACCGGTGGTGCTGGTTCTGCGCGTACCGCTCGCCGTACCCCGTGACGTACGACAGGTTCAGCGGATTGGCGCCCAGCAGATAGTCGAAGCCGCGCAGCACCGCGTCCCGGTAGCGGTCGTCCCCGCTCAGATCGTGCGCGGTGCCCAGCACCACCATGTTGTTGAGGATCTGACTGTTGGAGCCCCACACATAACCGGCGTCGGCCGGGAAGGGCACCCCGTACGCGGAATCGGCCGAGTCGGCCACGAACCGGTCCGCCGCTTCGAGCACCTGCGCGCGCAGCGCGTCGCGCTCCCCGGCCGGCAGCGCGCTCGGCACGGTGGCCAGGCTGAGCGCGCCGAGACCGGCCGTCGACTGCCACGACAGCCCGCCGGGCGGGAACACCGCCTCGGTGTCGCCGTGCAGTTCGGAGCCGAGCAGCGCCTGCCGGTAGCCGTCCTCGCCGGTGGTGACGAAGAGTTCGGCCGCCGCCCAGTAGAACTCGTCGCGCACGTCGTCGTCGGAGTACGCGCCGCCGCCCTGGCCGTCGTCCGGCGAGGCGTACCGCTCGGGGTTGGCCACGGCCGCGTCCCAGGCCGTCTCGGCGGCCGTCGCGCAGGTCTGCGCGAACTCCGCGTCGTACGGGGCGTACAGCCGGGCGCACTGCGCGGCGGCGGCGGCCAGGTTGAGCGTGGCGGCGGTGGACGGCGGGGCCAGTTCCCGCGGCTGCGGGTCCTGGTCGGGGCGCAGCGGCAGGCCCGTCCACTGCCGGTCGTGCAGCTTGTGGTGCGCCATGCCGGCCAGCGGCTCGCCCTCCGGCACCTGCATCCGCAGCAGGAACTCCAGCTGCCAGCGCGCCTCGTCCAGGATGTCCGGCACCCCGTTGCCCTGCTCGGGGATGGCCAGGGAGCCGTCGCCCAGCGCGTCGCCGTCGGCGCCGTCGGCGGTCAGGGTGCGCTCGTAGGAGGAGAGCAGCTGGGCCACGGAGATGCCGCCGTTGACGACGTACTTGCCGTGGTCGCCCGCGTCGTACCAGCCGCCGTGCGCGTCGAGCCGGTAGTCGCACTGACCGGGGCGGCAGGGCACGTCGTAGTCGCCCTGGTTGACGCCCTCGTTGAGGTGACCGGCGGGGCGTGCGTACTCCTCCCCCACGTACTGCGCCTCGATCTCGATACCGCTGCGGTTGTGGTAGAAGTACGCCAGCGCGTCGGTGCGCAGCGAGGAGTAGAGGTCGTCGCCGATGGCGAACGGCTCGCTCACCTCGCCGTCGACGGCCACCGTGTACCCCTCGCCCGCGGTGGCGAACTCCCCGAGGTCGAAGGTGTGCACGTGCTGGTCGGAGCTGGGGTCCACGCCGGCCGGGGTGGTGCTGCCGGTCGCCACTTCCGTGCCGTCCGCGTCCCGCAGGGACCAGGTCAGGGGCGATGTGCTGTCACTGACCACGGTGCCCTGCTTGGGGCCCGCGGTGAGATAGCCGACCTGGTTGACCCGGACCGGTGAGCCGGTGTCCGGCTCGTACACCGGCGGTTCGGCGCCGCCGCGCAGCGAGACGTTCTCCAGGCAGAAGGTGTACGCCTCCGCGTAGCCGCCGATCTGGAAGGCCAGCTGGGCGGCGGTGTAGTCCGCCTTGGCGGTGAAGACGTGGCTGATCGGCTCGGGGTCGGGCCCGGTGCCGATCGGGTCGGCGGCGGCCAGTTCGGTGGTCCAGGGCTCCTCGGCCAGCTGCACGTTGGTGCGGATGGTGACCGGGGCGGTGGCGGTGGCGGTGTAGGTCAGGGTGTAGCTCTCGCCCTCGGTGAGGGGCAGGCCGTCCTGGCCGACGATGGCGTCCCAGGCGTTGATCGTGCCGCCGGGGACGTCGGCGCACAGCCGGCCGTCGACCACGGCGGCGGGGCTGTCGGCGGTCCACCACCAGGGGTCGGTGCCGTCGGCGAAGTCGCCGTTGACGATGAGTTCGGGGGCTTCGCCGGTTTCGTCGGCTCCGGCGGTGCCGGTCGAGGTGAGGGCGACGAGCGAACCGGCGAGCAGGGCGGTGACGGCGGTCACGGCGCCGGCGGCGGGCAGCCGGCGTCTGCGGTGGCGACCGGGAGGTGCTGAGGACACGGCTCTTGTCCTTCCACGGATCGGTGGGGGGAGGGACACGCTCTTGGGAGCGCTCCCATCGGCATGGTGGAGGCGCACCGCCGCCCCGTCAAGAAGCCGGACACCGCCCGTGCGGTGCCCTGTTACGCGCCGGGTGCCCCCGCCGGGGCCGGGAAGGGCGGCAGTTCGGCCCGCAGATGGCTCAGGGCGCCGTCGGGGACGGAGTAGGGGCGCTCGGCGGGCAGCAGGCGCCGGGCCGCCTCCAGGTCGCCGGCCCGCACCCGGGCGTGGACGGTGTGCGCGAGGTCGGTGACGTCGGTGATCGACACGGTCCACTCGTCCGCGTAGCGGCGCGCGGCCTCGCCGGTGAGTCCGAGTTGCAGCGAGCGGTGGGGCAACGGCTTGAGGCGCAGGTCCCGTTCGGGATCCCACTGCGCCCGGGCCGGCGCCTCCCGCAGCCGGCGGCGCCAGGTGGCGTGGTCGCGGTGGAGGCCGGAGGCGTAGTGGGACAGGCAGGCGTGGTCGAGGGCCCACGCGAAGCCCTCGCGGGTGATCTCGACGGCGAGGACCGTCTCCTGGTTCTCCTTGGTGCCCCAGCCGCAGCGGTACATCATCCACAGGAAGGAGGGTTTGATCCACGTCATCCGGTCCCGTTTCCAGGCGGCCGGGAAGCGGCCGTCCCGGGCGGCGGGCAGGCCGATGGCCGGGGCGTAGGCCTGGTAGACGGTGACCGTGGTGGCGGTGTGCAGGGCGCGGATCTCGTACCGGGGTGGTGTCACCCGCCCAGCCTCGGGCAACCGGGCCGCCCGGCGCCAGCCGATAACGGCAGCACGCGGCCGGTCCCGGGCCGTACCGGCGGCACGGCCCAGGACCGGTGGGGCGTCAGGAGACGATGTCCTTGGTGCGGAAGCCCCGGAACGCGAGGGCGAACAGCACCAGGGCGAAGGACACCGAGACCGAGGCGCCCTTGAGCATGCCGGTCCACTCCACGTGCGGCTGGAGGGCGTCCAGCCAGGCGAACGCCCAGTGGGCGGGGAGGAATTCGCGCCAGTCGCCGAGCGCGGTGATGGCGTCCAGGATGTTCCCGACGATGGTGAGGCCGATGGCGCCGCCGACCGCGCCGAGCGGGGCGTCGGTGACGGTGGAGAGCCAGAACGCCAGGGCGGCGGTGACCAGTTGGCTGACGAAGAGGTAGCCGGTGATGAGCGCGATCCGGCCGAGTGCGTCGGCCTCGCCGATGCTGCCGCCGATGGGCAGCTGGAGCGGGCCCCAGCCGTAGGCGGCAGTGCCCACGCCGAGGGCGATCAGCGGCAGCAGGATCATGGCGGCGGCGCTGAACGCCAGAGCCACGGTCAGCTTGCTGATCAGCAGCCGGGTGCGGGGCACGGGCGCGGCCAGCAGATAGCGCAGGGAGGACCAGCCGGCCTCCGAGGCCACGGTGTCGCCGCAGAACAGCGCCACCGGCACCACGAGCAGGAAGCCGGCGGACAGGAAGAGGCAGGTGACCGCGAAGTTCGGCCCGGAGAGGGTCGCCACGTCCATCATGCCGGAGGTGGAGCGGTCGCCGCGTCCGCCGCCGACGGCGAAGGCGACTGCCACCACGAACGGCAGCGCGATCAGGACCCCGGCCACCACCTGGGTACGGCGGCGGCGCAGCTGGCGGGCGGCCTCGACCCGCAGCGGGAGGGTGCGGTGCGGCCGGTAGCCGGGGGCCAGGGTCTCGGTCGGGGCACTCATGCCGCGCCTCCGATCAGGGTGAGGAAGGCGTCTTCCAGACGCCGGTGCGGGGCGATGGCGGCGACGGGGACCTCCAGCCGTACCAGCTCGGGGAGCAGGCCGTCGGGGGTGGTGCCGTCCAGCCGGATCAGCAGTCCGTCGTCGTCGGTGGGCGCGCGGCGGACGGCGGCGACGCCGGGCAGGGCGGCGATCCGCTCGATCAGCTCGTCGGGGACGGGGCGGGCCAGGGTGGCCAGCAGGGTGTCGCCGGAGCCGGCGATCTCCGCGACGGGACCGGCCTGGAGCAGCCGGCCACGGTCCATGACGACCAGATGGGTACAGGTCTGCTCGACCTCCGCCAGCAGGTGGCTGGAGACGATGACGGTGCGGCCCTGGGCCGCGTACCGGATCATGACCTCGCGCATCTCGCGGATCTGCGGCGGGTCGAGGCCGTTGGTGGGCTCGTCGAGGATCAGCAGGTCCGGCAGGCCGAGCATGGCCTGGGCGATGGCGAGGCGCTGCCGCATGCCCTGCGAGTAGGTGCGCACGGCGCGGGCGAGGGCGTCGCCGAGGCCGGCGATCTCCAGGGCCTCGTCCAGGTGCGCGTCGGCAGCGGGGCGGCCGGTGGCGCGCCAGTACAGCTCCAGGTTGGCGCGGCCGGACAGGTGCGGGAGGAATCCGGCGCCCTCGACGAAGGCGCCGACCCGGGAGAGGACGGGGGCGCCGGGGGTGATGCGCTGCCCGAAGACCCGGATCTCGCCGGCGTCCGGGGTGATCAGCCCCATGAGCATGCGCAGGGTGGTGGTCTTCCCGGCGCCGTTCGGGCCGAGCAGTCCGAGCACCTGGCCGCGCTCGACGGAGAAGCCGAGGTCGCGCACGGCGTACCGGTCGGCGGAGCCGGCGTAGCGCTTGGTGAGGCCGGTGATGCGCAGCGGGACGGCGGGATCGGCCGCCGGGCCGCCGTGCGGGCCGGGGTCCTGGGCGGGCACCGGGGCGGTGCCGGTGGACGGAGCCCGCTCGTCCGGGGCGGGTGCCCGGCGGGCGGTGCGGTGGCGGCCGGTGAGCAGGAGGAGCACCGCGACGGCGGCGGCCGCCGGCGGGAGGGCCCAGGTCCACCAGGGCAGGGCGGCCGGGAGCGCGGTGACCTGCGGGGCGGTGGGCACGGTCAGGGCCGCGTCGTCGTCCGCGAGGGTCACGGTGTGGGTGGCGGGCTCGGGCGGGGAGGCGTAGCCGAGGTCCGTGGTGGAGACGACCAGGCGCATGCGGTGGCCGGCCTCGAAGGGGTAGTCGATGGCGGGCAGCGGCAGTTCGGCCGTGGTGCCGTCGCCGTCCGTGCCGGTGACCCGGACGGGGGTGACCAGCTGGGCGGGCAGCGACTGGCTGCTGCCGTCCGGGGAGACGTCGTACACCTTGAGGAAGAGCACCGCCTCCGGCGCGTCGGAGGCGATGTGCAGCCGGACGGCCGGGGCGCCGGTGACCCGGACGGTCTCCTCCAGCGGTGCGCTGTCGAAGCTCGCGAACTGGCCGGGGAAGTCGAGGGCCAGGTCCATGCCCAGGGTGGAGAGGCCGCTGAGGGAGCCGAGGCCGGGGACGGCGGAGATCGAGGGCGGGGTGCCGCCGGCCGGGTTGGCGATGTCCTGGGCGGAGCCGGTGAGCGCGATCCGCCGCGGGTCCCCGGCCAGGCCGGGGTACGCGGCGGCCTCGGCGCCGCGCAGCAGGGTGTCGCCGTTGGTGGTGTCGATGCCGGAGATGCGGGTGACGCGGAAGGCCGGGCCGGTGTCGGCGGCCGGGTCGTCCTTCAGATAGCGGTCGAACCAGCGGGTGACGCGCTCCTGGATCCGGTCGTCCTCGGAGATGCCGCCGTCGTGCCCCGACCAGGTCCAGTCGACGGCGACGGGGGCGCCGTTCGCCTCGATGGCGGTGGCCAGGGCGTCGGCGTGGTCCAGCGGGAAGAGGGAGTCGTGCTGGCCCTGGACGATCAGGGCGGGGACGTCGATGCGGTCGGCGACGGCGGCCGGGCTGCGTTCGGTGAGCAGCGCGGTGGCCTCGGCGTCGGGGGCGCCGCTGACCGCGACCCGTTCGTACATGGCGCACAGTTCGGGGGAGAAGTTGGCGCACCCCTGCCCCGTGGTGAAGAAGATCCCGGCCCACAGCTTCTTGAAGACGCCGTCGGGGAAGAGGGCGTCGGCGAGGTTCCAGTAGGTGATGCGCGGGGCGATGGCGTCCACCCGGTCGTCGTGGCCCGCGGCCAGCAGGGCGATCGCGCCGCCGTAGGAGGCGCCGCTCATGCCGACCCGGGGGTCGCCCTCGGCGTCCAGCAGGACCTCGGGCTGCTCGGCCAGCCAGTCGATGAGGCGGCTGACGTCGGCGACCTCGCGTGCGGGGTCGTTGAGGCCGACCTGGCCGCCGGAGGCGCCGAAGCCGCGTGCCGACCAGGTGAGGACGGCGTACCCGTCGCGGGCGAGGTCCTCGGCCTGGTCGCGCAGGTCGTCCTTGCTGCCGCCGAAGCCGTGGCCGAGCAGGACGGCCGGGCGGCGGGTGCCGGGGTCGCCCGCGGTGAAGTAGGAGGTGTCGATGGCGACGGGTTCGCCGTCGTCGGCGGGCATCTCGGCCATCCGGTCCTGACGGTGGACCTCGGGTCCGCTGTCGCCCGCGGCGACCGTCCAGGTGGCGCCGCCGGCGAGGACGACGGCCAGGGCCGCCGCTCCCGCGAGCAGCCGCCCGCGCCTCCGTGGCCTGCGAGGGGTCATGGGCTCGGGTTCCTTCCGCCAACGGGCACACCACGCTAACCGATCACCCGGAGGGACCCCGCCCGCCCCCTGCTGGTTGACCGGCTGGGTGATACTCGTTGAGCAAACCTTGACAATCCGGGCGAATCCAGGGAGGCCAGGTATGGGCCAAGGCGTACACGTCACGGATCTGCCGGGGGTCGGCAAGCGGTACGACATCGATCTGGAGCGCGAGGACGAGCGGGTCTCGGTCGTGATCCGCTCCGGCGGGGTCCGCGATCTGTACGTCTTCACCTCCGGCTCGGCCGACCCGACCGCCGTGCTGGAGCTGACGGAGGAGCAGGCCCGCAAGGTGGGCGCGGTGCTGTCGGCGACCTTCTTCGAGTCGTGAGGGGGCGGCGGTCGGGTGCCGGAAGCTGATCTGCTCGGTCTGGGCGCCGCCGTCCTCCTCGCCGGTCTGCTGGCGCGGCTGGCCCGCCGGTACGGGCTGCCGTCGGTGCCGTGCTACATGCTGGTGGGCATCGCGCTCGGTCCCGGCACCCCGGGGCCGGTCCTGATCCGGCACCCGGCCGATCTGGCGCTGATCGCGGCGCTCGGGCTGGTGCTGCTGCTGTTCCACCTGGGCGTGGAGTTCCCGGTGGACGAGGTGCTGGGCGGCGGACGGCGGCTGGTGGTCGCGGCGAGCTGCTACATCGGGCTGAACATGGCGGCCGGGCTGGTGTTCGGCTTCGCACTGGGCTGGGGCGCCTCGTCCGCGCTGGTCGTCGCCGGGGCGCTGGGCATCTCCTCGTCCGCCATCGTCACCAAGCTGCTGATCGAACTGCACCGGCTCACCAACGCCGAGACCCCGGTGATCCTGGGGATCATCGTGCTGGAGGATCTGTTCCTCGCCTTCTATCTGGCCCTCCTCTCCCCCGTGCTGTCGGCCGGCGACACCACCGGCGAGATCGTCCGCGACATCGCGCTGAGCTTCGGGATGCTGGCCGCGCTGCTGCTGGTGGCCCGGTTCGGGGCGCGGGCGGTGGGCCGGCTGCTGGACACCCGCGAGGACGAGGTGCTGGCCGTGGTCACCATCGGACTGGTGGTCCTGGTGGCCGGGACGGCGCAGGAGGCGGGCGTCTCGGATGCCATCGGGGCGCTGCTGACCGGTCTGGTGGTCGCCAGGACCCGGCTGCGGGAGCGGGTGGAGCGGCTGGTGACCCCGCTGCGGGACGTGTTCGCGGCGGTGTTCTTCGTGGTGTTCGGACTGAGTATCGACACCGGGCATCTGGGGGCGGTGGTGGTGCCGGTGGCGGTGGCGGTCGCGGTGACCGTGGTGGCCAATCTGAGCGCGGGGGTCGTCACGGCCCGGCTGTTCGGTTTCAACCAGCGCGGGGCCGCCAACATCGGGCTGACGGTGCTGGGGCGGGGCGAGTTCTCGCTCATCCTGGCGACGCTGGCGCTGGCGGCCGGGCTCGATGCCCGGATCGGCCCGTTCGTGGCGCTGTACGTGCTGGTGCTGGCCGTGCTCTCGCCGCTGCTCGCCGCGAACTCCCGCTACCTCGCGCGGGTGATGCCGGACTGGCTGCTGCGCCGGGACTGGACCTATGTCCGCGAGGAGACGATCAGCACCTCGTGCACCCATCTGGACCAGATCCGGGTGACCGAGACGGACGCCGAGGAGTGCCCGGAGTGCGTGGCGCGCGGCAGCGACTGGGTGGCGCTGCGGCTCTGCACGACCTGCGGTTTCGTGGGGTGCTGCGACGACTCCCCGCACCGGCACGCCAGCGAGCACGCGGCGCGGACCCGGCATCCGATCATCCAGTCGGCGCAGCCGGGCGAGGACTGGAAGTGGTGCTTCGCCGACGAGACGCTGGTGCGCGCGCCGCTGGGCACCAAGCGCTGACGAAGTCCGGGTCAAACTTTCCCCAAACCATTTACATGTAGCAAGCAACTTGTCGTACGGTCGAATCCGTGACCGAGATCCCCGCACGCGATCGAACCGACCCCGCCGCTCCGTACGCGGAGCTGGGCCGCCAGCTGTGGGCCGTGGGGGCGATCAACCGTGAGATGGGGCGGTCCCTGCCGCACGACTGCCCGCCCGCCACCCTCGGACTGATCTCCGTGCTGTCCCGCAAGGGGGAACTGCGGATGGGCGGGCTCGCCGATCTGCTGGGCGTGGACATCTCGGTCGCCAGCCGGTACGCCGCGCACGCGGTGGACCGCGGCTGGGTGGAGCGCACGCCCGACCCGGCCGACAAGCGTTCCCGGCTGCTGCGGGTGACCGCGAGCGGCGAGGCCCTGCTGGCCGAGCTGTCCCGGCGCTACACCGACGCCCTCGCCCGCTACCTCGCCGACTGGTCCGCCGCGGACGTCGGACACCTCAATGACCTGCTGATCCGCCTGCGGACGAGCTTCGACAGCTGCCGCTCCCGGCCGGCGGATCCGGCCGACTGAACCAACCAGGGAAGAAGCACCCGACGCGTATGTCCTCACCTCGTCCAGCCCCCGTGCGCCACGACGCCGCCGTCACCCGTAGCGAGGACGGCGGCGCCATGACGCACCGGGAGATCATGCGGGCGCTGTCCGGGCTGCTGCTCGGCATGTTCGCCGCCATCCTCTCCTCCACCATCGTCACCAACGCGCTGCCGCACATCATCTCCGACCTCGGCGGCGGCCAGAGCGCGTACACCTGGGTCATCACCGCGACGCTGCTGGCCATGACGGCCTCGATGCCGCTGTGGGGCAAGCTGGCCGACCTCTTCAGCAAGAAGCTGCTGATCCAGCTGGCGCTCGTCATCTACATCGCCGGCTCGCTGATCGCCGGCCTGTCGCAGAACTCGGCGACGCTGATCGCCGTCCGCGTGGTCCAGGGCGTCGGCGTGGGCGGGCTCGCCGCGCTGGCGCAGATCATCATGGCCGCCATGACCAGCCCGCGCGAGCGCGGCCGGTACGGCGGCTACTTCGGCGCCACCTTCGCCGCCGCCACCGTCTCCGGGCCGCTGATCGGCGGCGTCATCACCGACACCCCCGGGCTCGGCTGGCGCTGGTGCTTCTACATCGGGGTGCCGATCGCGGCCATCGCCCTGGTCGTCCTCCAGCGCACCCTGAAGCTGCCGGTGGCGCGCCGCGCGGTGCGCATCGACTGGCTGGGCGCGCTGCTGCTCTCCGGCGCCGTGTCGCTGCTGCTGGTCTGGGTCACGCTGGCCGGCGACTCCTACGCCTGGGCCTCGTGGCAGACGGCCGCGATGACCGGCGGCGCGGTGCTGCTGGCGCTGCTGTTCGTGCTGGTGGAGGCGCGGGCGGCCGACCCGATCATGCCGCTGCGGCTGTTCCGGGACCGGACGATCACGCTGTCCTCGCTGACCTCCCTGTTCGTCGGGATCGCGATGTTCAGCGGCACGGTGTTCTTCAGCCAGTACTTCCAGCTGGCGCGCGGCGAGTCCGCCACCATGTCGGGCATCATGACCATCCCGATGATCCTGGGGATCTCGATCTCCTCCACCGTCTCGGGCCGGGTCATCTCGCGCACCGGCCGGTGGAAGAACTGGCTGGTCGCCGGGGGGCTGCTGATCAGCGCCGGGATGCTGGCGCTGGGCACGATCCGGTATGACACCCCGTACTGGCACGTCGCCGTCTTCATGGCGCTGCTGGGGCTCGGCATCGGGATGATGATGCAGAACCTGGTGCTGGCCACCCAGAACCAGGTGCAGCCCTCCGATCTGGGCGCGGCCAGCTCGGTGGTGAACTTCTTCCGCTCGTTCGGCGGCGCACTCGGCGTCTCGGCGCTGGGCGCGGTGCTCGCCAACCGGGTGGGGCGGTACACCGCGGACGGGCTGGCGCGGCTCGGTGTGGACGCGGGCGACGGCGCGGTCGGCGGCGGGGGCATCCCGGACCTGAGCCAGTTGCCCGACCCGCTGCGCACGGTGCTGGAGACGGCGTACGGGCACGGGGTCGGGGACGTGTTCCTGTTCGGCGCCCCGGCGGCGGTGCTCGCGCTGGTGATCACCCTGTTCATCAAGGAGGTCACGCTGCGCGGATCCCAGCACGCGCCGCGGACCGGGAACGGCGGCAGCGCCTCCTGAC
>NZ_JBHWJL010000170.1:0-10861 GCF_042731495.1 Streptomyces sp. NPDC059853 | reverse complement strand
CCTTGGCCCGGCGCGCCGCCGTGCCGCCCGCCGGGGCGGTGCGGAGCCGGGGCCGTGCGGTGGCGGCCTCCCGCACCAGCGCGGTCACCACCGAACTCAGCCGCTCCTCGCGCACCAGCGTGCCCGCCCCCGCCACCAGCGCGTGGTGCAGCCCCAGCAGCGCGCGGGCCAGCGCGGGCGCGTACCGGACCGGGCGGTCGAACAGCGGCAGTCCCCGCTCCCGCCCGCCGGCCGCGTCCGCCAGCACCTCGCGCACCAGGGACGGGTGCAGATGCACGATGCGGTAGGTGAAGCCCAGTTCCGCCGCCGTCCGCCCGTCGTGCGGATCGTCCGGGTTGAAGGCCATCACCATGCCCGCGCTGCTGGTGTGCTCCGCGCCCCGGCAGCGGAAGCGCTGGGCGCCCGACTCGGTGACCGCGAAGGAGTACGCGTCGTGGCTGTGCCGGTGGAAGACGTGCCGGGTGAAGTGCGCCCGCATGGCCTCCAGCGGGCGCTCGGGGTCGCGCCAGTAGCGGACCCAGTCCTCCGCGTGTGTCGTGCCGCTCACCCCGCCGAGTGTGCCGCGCGCGCCGCACCAGCGTTCAAGACGTCCACCGGGCGGACGGCGCAGGATCGGGGCCATGCGTTTCGACACCAAGATCGCCCTGGTGGTCCGCGAGGATCTCGCGGACTGGCAGAAGCTGAACGTGACCGCCTTTCTCGCCTCCGGCGTGGCCCACGCCACCGACGACGTCATGGGCGCCGGCCCGTACGAGGACGCCTCGGGGAACCGTTATCTCGCCCTGTTGCGCGAGCCGGTGCTGGTCTTCGCCGCCGACGCCGCCGCGCTGACCCGCACCCACGCCCGGGCGCTGTCCCGGGGGCTGACGGCGGCCGTCTACACCGAGGACATGTTCGCCACCGGGCACGACGCCGACAACCGGGCGGCGGTGCGCGCCGTCGAGGCGGAGAAGCTCAACCTGGTGGGGATCGGGCTGTACGGGGCGCGCACCCCGGTCGACAAGGTGATCAAGGGGCTGAAGCTGCACGGCTGAGCCCGGTCAGCCGGCCAGGACGCGGCTCCACACCTCCTTCGGCGGTGCCTGAAGCGGGGCGAGCTGGCCGCTCTTGGTCCAGCCCCAGGACTGGTACGCGGTGCGCGCGGTGCTGTCGCCCGGCTCCAGCAGGGCGAGCGCCACCGCCGGGTTGGCGCGGGCGAGCAGGTCGGTCAGCAGCCGGGTGGCGACGCGTTCGCGCCGGCGGGCCGGGATCACCATCAGTTCGGCGACCACGAAGACCTGCCGGGAGCCGGCGAGTTCGTCGATCTCGGCGGGGACGTCCTGGAACTCCCGCCACCAGGCGGAGTCCCGCTCCACCCGGAATCCGTACGCGGCGCCCACCAGCGCCGGATCACTGGCCAGCACGAGGTCGAAGTCCTCCTGCTGGACGTCGTGCTCGGTCAGCCGCCGGATGAAGTCCTGCCGCTCCAGCGGCAGGGTGCCGTAGGCGTCGCGGTATGCCGCGCCGTGGATGTCGGCGAGCTGTTCGCGCTGCGTTTCCGCCTGCCAGCGGCTGAGCCGCCGCAGAAAGACAGTGCCCATCTCTGCCTCCCCGAAGCCCCTCGTGCCCCCGGACGGAGGCGACCTCTCATCGTCCCACCGAAGTGCCCCCGTACGGAACGCCCGGACGATAGCGTTGACCTCATGTTTGCCGCCTATGCCGCACGTCTGGACGCCGATGACCCGCTGTCCGCGCTGGAGCTGGGGGAGCGGCCCGAGCCGCAGGTGCCGCCGGGCTGGACGGTGGTCCGGGTCCGGGCCGCCTCGCTCAACCACCACGATCTGTGGTCGCTGCGCGGGGTGGGCCTGGGCTCCGGGTCGCTGCCGATGATCCTGGGCTGCGACGCGGCCGGGACGGACGAGTACGGCAACGAGGTCGTGGTGTACCCGGTGATCGGCGGGGCGCGCCGCACGCTGCTGTCGGAGAAGTACCAGGGGACGTTCGCGGAGCGGGTCGCGGTGCCGGCCGGCAATGTGCTGCCGAAGCCGCCGGAGCTGTCGTTCGAGGAGGCGGCGGCGCTGCCGACGGCCTGGCTGACGGCGTACCGGATGCTGTTCACCAAGGCCGGGGTGCGGCCGGGGGACAGTGTGCTGGTGCAGGGCGCGGGCGGGGGAGTGGCGACGGCCGCGATCGTGCTGGGTGCCGCCGCCGGGCTGCGGATGTTCGTGACCGGCCGGGAGGAGCACAAGCGGCGCCGGGCGCTGGAGCTGGGCGCGGAGGCGGTGTTCGCGCCGGACGCCCGGTTGCCGCACCGGATGGACGCGGTGCTGGAGACGGTGGGCGCCGCGACCTGGTCGCACTCGGTGAAGTCGCTGCGTCCCGGCGGCACGCTGGTGATCTCCGGCACCACCACCGGGCCCAACCCGCCCGCCGCCGAGCTCCAGCGGATCTTCTTCCTGGAGCTGACGGTCGCCGGTTCGACCATGGGCACCAAGGAGGAGCTGGCCGGGCTGCTCAGCCTCTGCGCCGCCAAGGGGGTCAGGCCGCTGATCGACACGGTGCTGCCGCTGGACCGGGCGCGCGAGGGGTTCGCGCGGATGCGGGCGGGCGACCTCTACGGGAAGATCGTCTTCACGGTCTGACGGGCACTCCGGCGGGGGCGGGGCGGTTCAGTTCTCCTGCTCCATCGCCGCGCTCAGCCGCGCGTTGGCCATCCGCATGTGCTCGGCCATCGCGCGGTCGGCGGCCTCCGGGTCCCGGTCGCGGATCGCGGCGAGGACGGCGTCGTGCTCGCACAGGGTGCCGCTGACGGTGCCCTCGATGTCGCTGACGCGTTCCATCCACACCTGGAGCAGTGCCCGGATGCTGTGCAGGATGTCGCTGAGGACGGTGTTCCCGGCGATGCGGGCGGTCTCCAGGTGGAAGGCGATGTCCGCCTCGATGAACGCCTTGGCGTCGCCGCCCGCTTCCCGCATGTGCTGGAGGTGTTCCTCCAGCCGTGCCACGTCCGCGTCGGAGGTGCGCTGGGCGGCGAGCCGGGCGGAGACGGCCTCCATGTGGGTGCGCACCTCGACGAGGTCGCGGGTGCGCCGCTGGCCCAGCATGAGGCCCCAGTTGATGGCGCGGGGCAGGAACTCCGAGGTGCCTTCCCGGACATAGGACCCGGAGCCGGGCCGTATCTCGATGATGCCCAGCACGTCCAGGGCGGACAGCGCGCCGCGCACGCTGGAGCGTGCCACTCCCAGGGCCTCGGCCAGCTGGCGTTCGGCCGGCAGCCGGGTGCCGGGCCGGATGTCGCCCGAGGTCAGATGGTCGAGCAGCCGCTTGGCGACCTCGCTGACGGAGGACTCGCGCACCACGGGGCGCAGGAGCTGGGCCAAGTCGGGCGCGGCGGCGGGGGTCTGCTGATCGGACTGGGTGGTCACGCAGACCAGTACACCAGATGGACGGCGCTCGCAGCCAAGGCCGCAATCCATCCGAAATGTTCAGCAGAACGTCAAGTGGGGTCATACAGTCGGTTATGTGACATTCATCACCTCGGAGAATTGGTGACCAATTTACCAGTCGAGGCTTAGCGTGTCCGCAGTCCGGCAGAAGCCGCCGCTCAGGGCACTGCCGGAAGGACCCACCCGGACGGAGCTGTCCGGCGAGCCGAGGAGTCACCATGGGTGCTGTCGCCCCCGCCACCACGCCGGTGGAGAGATCCGCCATCCGGAAGATCTCGATCCGCCTGGTGCCCTTCGTGGCACTGATGTTCTTCGTGAACTACCTGGACCGCACGGCCATATCCTTCGCCGAGCCCAACGGCATGGGAGAGGACCTGGCCCTGACCGCCGCCCAGTTCGGGTTCGCGTCCGGGATCTTCTTCCTCGGCTACATCGTGCTGGAAGTGCCCAGCAACATGGCCCTGCACCGGTTCGGCGCCCGCCGCTGGCTGGCCCGGATCATGGTCACCTGGGGCATCGTCTCGCTGCTGTTCACCTGGGTGGACAACAGCGGCCAGCTCTACGTGCTGCGCTTCCTGCTCGGTGTCGCCGAAGCCGGCTTCTTCCCCGGCGCGATCCTCTTCCTCAGCCAGTGGGTGCCCGGCCGGCACCGCACCAAGGTCCTGGGCCTCTTCTACCTTGCCCAGCCGCTGACCACCGTCCTCGGCGCCCCGCTCGCCGGCTGGCTCATCGGCCACCACGGGCTGTTCGGCCTGGAGGGCTGGCGGGTCATGTTCCTGTTCGTGTCGCTCCCCGCCATCGTGCTGGGTGTCGTCGCCTGGTTCTACCTCAGCGACAAGCCCACCGACGCCAAGTGGCTCACCCGCGAAGAGCAGGAGTGGCTGACCACCAAGCTCGCCGAGGAGAGCGAGGGCAAGACCGGCGCCCGCACCGGCCACGGCAAGGACGCCCTCAAGGCCGCCTTCGGCAACGCCCGGGTGTGGGTCCTGTCCCTGGTCTACTTCGGCTTCGTCTACGGCCTGTACGCGCTCGCGTTCTTCCTGCCGACGATCATCAGCGGCTTCCAGGAGCAGTTCGACACCACCTTCTCCGTGATGGACAAGGCCTGGATCACCGCCATCCCCTACCTGCCCGCCGCCATCGTCCTCTACTTCTGGACCCGGCACGCCACCAAGCACGGCACCCGCACCTGGCACATCGCGGGACCCGCCGTCGTCGGCGGTCTCTCCATCCCGCTCGCCCTGTACATGGGCTCGCCCGCCGCCACGGTCGCCGTGATCACCGTCACCGCGTGCTCGATCTTCGCCGCCCTGCCGGTCTTCTGGTCCGTGCCCTCCCGGTACCTCACCGGGGCCGCAGCCGCCGCCGGTATCGCGCTGATCAACACGATGGGCAACATCGCCGGGTTCGGCTCCAGCTACATCACCGGCTGGGTCAAGGACTGGACCGGCAGCTACACCGCGTCCCTGTACCTGGTCGGCTTCTTCATGCTGCTGTCCGCCGTCCTGATCGTCTCCCTGGCCGCCCGCGAGCGCCGCACCGCCGGGCCCGTCCCCGGTGCGAGCGACGGCGAAGGCGGCGGGAGCCGTGAGCCCGTGGAGGCCGCCCGATGACCCGGCTGTTCAACGACCCCGCCGACTTCGCCGACGAGGCCCTGGCCGGGTTCGTCGCCGCGCACCGCCGCTGGGTCCGCCCGGTGACGGGTGGCGTGGTCCGCGCCGGGGGCACCCCGGCCGGGCAGGTCGCGGTGGTCATCGGCGGCGGCTCGGGCCACTACCCGGCCTTCTCCGGCCTGGTCGGCGCCGGCCTCGCCCACGGCGCGGCGGTCGGCAACGTCTTCGCCTCGCCCTCCGCCCAGCAGGTCCGCAGCGTGGCCAGGGCCGCGCACGGCGGCGCCGGTGTCCTGCTGATGTACGGCAACTACGCGGGCGACGTCCTGCACTTCGGGCAGGCCGCCGACCGGCTGAACGCCGAGGGCGTCCCCACCGCCACCTTCGCCGTCACCGACGACATCTCCAGCGCCCCGGCCGACCAGAGCGCCAAACGGCGTGGCATCGCCGGGGACCTGCCGGTCTTCAAAGCGGCGGCGGCCGCCGCCGAGGCCGGGCAGCCGCTGGAGGAGGTGGCACGGATCGCCGCCCACGCGAACGCCCGCACCCGCTCCTTCGGCATCGCCTTCTCCGGCTGCACCCTGCCGGGCGCCGACGAGCCGCTGTTCACCGTCCCCGCCGGGCGGATGGCGGTCGGCCTCGGCATCCACGGGGAGCCCGGCATCGGCGAGGCGATCCTGCCCACCGCCGACGAGGCCGCCGAACTGCTGGTGGCCGGCCTGCTGAAGGAACTGCCCCAGGGCGTCACCGCGCCCGAAGGACAGCGCGCCGCCGTCATCCTCAACGGGCTCGGCTCCGTGAAGTACGAGGAACTGTTCGTCGTCTACCGCCGCGTCTCCCAACTGCTGGAGGAAGCCGGCGTCACCGTCGTGGAGCCCGAGGTCGGCGAACTCGTCACCAGCTTCGACATGGCCGGCGTCTCCCTCACCCTCACCTGGCTCGACGCACAGCTCGAACCGCTGTGGACCGCGCCCGCCGACACCCCCGCCCTCCGCAAGGGCGCCGTCGCGCCCGCCGTGGCCGCGCCCGCCGCAGCGGTGACGGAGAGCGCGCCGGAGACCGAGGACGCCCTCCCCCAGGGCACCGCGGACTCCCGCGCGGCCGCCGTCACCGCGGCCGCCGCCCTGCGCGCCGTCGCCGCCACCGTCGCCGAGCACGCCGACGAACTCGGCCGCATCGACGCGGTCGCCGGCGACGGCGACCACGGCATCGGCATGCTGCGCGGCGCCACCGCCGCCGACGCCGCCGCCCGCGACGCCGCCGAACGGGGCGCGGGCGCCGGGACCGTCCTGCACCGGGCCGCCGACGCCTGGGCCGACCGGGCCGGCGGCACCTCCGGCGCGCTGTGGGGCACCATCCTGCACGCGCTCGGCGACGCCCTCGGCGACGAGCACCGCCCCACCGCCGCCGGCGTCGCCGCCGGGGTCACCCGCGCGAGCGAGGAGGTACGCCGGGTCGGCGGCGCCCGCGTCGGCGACAAGACCATGGTCGACGTCCTGGTGCCGTTCGCCGACACCCTCGCCGCCGCCACCGGCACCGGCGACCGGCTGACCGCCGCCTGGGACCGGGCCGCCACCGCCGCCGCCGAGGCCGCCGCCGCGACCGCCGATCTGCTGCCGCAGATGGGCCGCGCCCGCCCGCACGCCGAGAAGTCCCTCGGCACCCCGGACGCCGGCGCCCACTCGCTCGCCCTGATCGTCCGCGCCGTCCACGGCGCGCTGTCCGACACCACCGAGGAACACTGAGATGACCGACACGCTCCGCATCGTCATCGGCTGCGACGACGCCGGCTACCAGTACAAGGAAGCCCTCAAGAAGGATCTGGAGGTCAGCGAACTGGTCGCCTCGGTCACCGACGTGGGCGTGGACGCCGACGGACACACCGCCTACCCGACCATCGCCATCGCCGCCGCCGAGATCGTCGCGCGCGGCGACGCCGACCGCGCGCTGCTGGTGTGCGGCACCGGCCTCGGCGTGGCCATCGCCGCCAACAAGGTCAAGGGCATCCGCGCCGTCACCGCGCACGACTCCTTCTCCGTCGAACGCGCCATCCTCTCCAACAACGCCCAGGTCCTCACCTTCGGGCAGCGCGTCATCGGCCTCGAACTGGCCCGCCGCCTCGCCCGCGAATGGCTCACCTACCGCTTCGACACCGCCTCGGCGTCGGCCGGCAAGGTCCAGCTGATGTGCGACTACGAGGACCGGCCGGGGACCGAGGCCGCCTGATGTCCACACCCGGTACCCCGCCCGTGCTGCTGGGGGTGAGCCTGAAGATGTACTTCGGCCACCACCAGACGCTGCGCTGGGCGGAACAGGTCGGACGGCTCGCCGCCCGCCACCCCGTCACCACCTCCGGCGCCGCCCGGCTGTTCGTGCTGCCCGCCTTCCCCGCCATCGTGCCGGTCGCCGCCGTCCTGGAGGGCAGCGGCGTCGCCGTCGGCGCCCAGGACATCGCCACCGAGGACAGCGGCCCCTACACCGGCGAGGTCGGCGGCCCCTCGCTCGCCGAGATCGGCTGCGCCTACGCCGAGGTCGGCCACGCCGAACGCCGCCGGCTGTACGGCGAGGGCGACACCGTGGTGGCCGCCAAGACCGCCGCCGCCCTGCGCAACGGCCTCACCCCCGTGCTGTGCGTCGGCGAACGCGACCGCGTCGCCCCCGACGAGGCCGCCCGCCGCACCGTCGCCGAAACCGAGCGCCTGCTGTCCGGCCTCACCGGCGCGGTCACCGTCGCCTATGAGCCCCAGTGGGCCATCGGCGCGCCCGAGCCGGCCTCCGCCGAGCACATCACCACCGTGTGCGCCGGGCTGCGCGCCTGGCTGGACGCCCAGCCGCAGCACGCCGGCTCCACCGTCATCTACGGCGGCAGCGCGGGACCCGGCCTGCTCGGCCGGATCGCGCCCGCCGCCGGCGGCCTCTTCCTGGGCCGGTTCGCCCACGACGTGGCCGCCGTCGAAACCATCCTCGACGAACTGGCGGTGGCGTGATGGCGTACGGCATCAGCACCTACGCGTACTTCTGGCGGATCTCCGAGCGCGCCCCGCGCCCGCTCACCCTCCCCGAGATGCTCGCCGACACCAAGGCCCTGGGCGGCGAGGTCTTCCAGATCTGCGACTACCCGCTCATCGAGGGGTACGACGCGGCCCGGCTCGCCGACCTGCGGGCTACCGCCGACGACCTGGGCCTGCGCCTGGAACTGGGCACCCGGGGCGTGCGCACCGCGCACCTGCTGCGCTACCTGGAGATCGCCGACGCCCTCGGCGTCACCCTGGTGCGCTCCATGCTCAACACCGCCGACCACCGGCCCGGCACCGACGAGGCGGTGGCCCTGCTGGCCCCGGCCGTCGAGCGGTACGCCGCGAGCGGGGTCACGCTCGGCCTGGAGACCTACGAACAGGTCTCCACCGACGACCTGCTCACCGTCGTCCGCGGCGTGGACCGCCCGCAGCTGGGCGTCGTCCTCGACCCCGGCAACAGCGTGGCCCGCCTGGAGCGGCCCGCCGACGTCGTGGCCGCCACCGCCCCGTACGTCGTCAACATCCACGTCAAGGACTTCTCCTTCACCCGCCGCGACGGCTGGATCGGCTTCACCTACGCCGGCTGCCCGCTGGGCGAAGGACTCCTGGACTACGACGGCATGATCGCCGCCGTCCGGCCGCACGAGCGCGGCATCAACCAGATCGTCGAACACTGGCTGCCCTGGCAGGACGAGGGCTTCGAAGCCACCGCACGCCGGGAGGACCAGTGGACCCGGCACAGCATCACCACCCTTCTGAGGAGCGCGTCATGACCACCGAGTCCCCGTCCACCACCCCCACCGTCGCCGTGATCGGCGCCGCCGGCAAGATGGGCCAGCGCGTCTCCAACAACCTCGTCGACAGCGACTTCCAGGTGCTGTTCAGCGAGGCGTCCCCCCAGGGGCAGGAGCTGATCCGCGGCCTCGGCCGCGAGCTGACCGAGTCCGCCGACGCCGCGGCCCGCGCCGATGTCGTCATCCTGGCCGTACCGGACGTCGTCCTCGGCGCCGTCTCCGCCGACCTCGTCCCGCTGATGAAGCCCGGCACCGTCGTCCTCACCCTGGACCCGGCCGCCGCCTACGCCGGACTGCTGCACGAGCGCGCCGACATCCACTACGCGTGCGCCCACCCCTGCCACCCCTCGGTGTTCCTGGAGCGCACCACCAAGGAGGAGTGGGCCGACACCTTCGGCGGGATCGCCGCGCCGCAGGAGGTCGTCGCCGCGTACGAGGGCGGGGACGCCGCCAAGCAGGAGCTGGCCGAGTCCGTCATCCGCGTCATGTACGCGCCGGTCGTGGACGTGCACTGGGTGACGGTCAAGCAGCTCGCCGTCCTGGAGCCCACCCTGGTGGAGACCATCGCCTGCATGGTGGGCGCCCTGCTCACCGAGGCGCTGCACGAGACCATCCACACCGTCGGCGTGCCGGAGAAGGCCGCCCGGGCGATGCTGCTGGGCCACACCCAGGTGGCGCTGGCCAACACCCTCAAGGGCTCCAACCCGTTCTCGGACGCCTGCCTGATCGCCATGGACTACGGCCGCGAGTCGATCGTCCGCGACGACTGGAAGAAGGTCTTCGAGGACGAGGAACTGGACAAGGTCATCACCCGGATGCTCAAGATCAAGGAAATCAAGCGCTGATGACCGCCGACTTCACCTGGTCGGAGCTCGACCGCCGGGCCGTCGACACCGCCCGCGTGCTGGCGGCCGACGCCGTGCAGCACGCGGGCCACGGCCACCCGGGCACGGCGATGACCCTGGCCCCGGCCGCGTACACCCTCTTCCAGAAGGTGATGCGGCACGACCCGGCCGACCCGGCGTGGACGGGCCGCGACCGGTTCGTCCTGTCGGCCGGGCACGCCTCCCTCACCCTCTACATCCAGCTGTACCTGGCCGGGTTCGGCCTGGAGCTGGAGGACCTGAAGGCGTTCCGCCGCCACGGCTCGCTGACCCCGGGGCACCCGGAGTACGGGCACACCGCCGGGGTGGAGACCACCACCGGGCCGCTCGGGCAGGGCGTCGCGAACGCGGTGGGCATGGCGATGGCCGCCCGGTACGAACGCGGCCTGTTCGACCCCGAAGCACCGGCCAGCACCTCGCCGTTCGACCACTTCGTGTACGTCGTGGCGGGCGACGGCTGCCTCCAGGAGGGCATCGCCGCGGAGGCGTCGTCGCTGGCCGGGCACCAGAAGCTCGGCAACCTCATCATGCTGTGGGACGACAACCACATCTCGATCGAGGGCGACACCGTCACCGCCGTCTCCGAGGACACCGCCCTGCGCTACGAGGCGTACGGCTGGCACGTCCAGCGGGTGGAACCCCTGGAGAACGGGGACATCGACCCCGCCGCCCTGCACGCCGCCGTCCTCGCGGCGCAGGCCGTCACCGACAAGCCGTCGCTGATCGCGCTGCGCACGATCATCGCCTGGCCGGCCCCGAACGCGCGGAACACCGAGGCCGCGCACGGCGCCGCGCTGGGCGAGGCGGAGGTCGCGGCCACCAAGCGGGCGCTGGGCTTCGACCCCGATCAGTCCTTCGAGGTCGCGGACGAGGTGATCGCGCACGCGCGCGGCGCCCTCACCCGCGGCCGGGAAGCCCGCTCCGCCTGGGAGAAGGACCTCGCCGCCTGGCGCACCGCACAGCCGGAGCGGGCGGCGCAGTTCGACCGCATCAGCGCGGGCGGACTCCCCGCGGGCTGGGAATCCGCACTCCCCTCCTTCGAGACCGGCACCAAGGTCGCCACCCGCGCGGCGTCCGGCCAGGTCCTCAAGGCCCTGGGCGCGGTGATCCCCGAGCTGTGGGGCGGCTCCG
>NZ_JBHWJL010000169.1:0-10873 GCF_042731495.1 Streptomyces sp. NPDC059853 | reverse complement strand
CATCAGTGGCGGGGAGTAGTCCCCGCTCAACGGCCCGAGGGAGGCCGCCGCGGCCTTCTTCGGCCCGGTCGAGAACGGCGTCGCCTCGGCGGTCGATCCGGTGGGCAACGCGATCGCCGCCGTCCGGGAATCCGGCGGCCGGCACGACCGCATCAGCGAACTCGAACGGGAGAACGCCGAACTGCGCCAGCAGCTCGGCAGTGACGCGCACCGCGATTCGCGGATACAGCAACTGGACGACATGCTGCGGACCGCCGGAGCCGGCCAGTACGGCATCGTCGGCGCGCAGGTCATCGCCATCGGCGCGACCCAGGGCTTCTCCTGGACCGTCACCATCGACGCCGGGAGCAAGGACGGCATCGCCCGCGACATGACGGTGCTCAACGGCGACGGCCTGGTCGGACGCGTCACCACCGTCGGCCCCAGCACCGCCACCGTGCTGCTCGCCAACGACCCCGGCTTCACCGTCGGCACCCGGCTGGAGGGCAGCGACGAGCTCGGCTTCGCCACCGGGCGCGGCGACAACGCCCTCGATGTGCAGCTGCTGAACCAGGCCGCCCAGGTGAAGAAGGGCGACCGGCTGGTCACCTTCGGCTCCGCCGACGACAAGCCGTTCGTGCCGGGCGTCCCGGTCGGCGAGGTCATCAGCGTGGACCGCACGGCCGGCGACCTGACCCGTACCGTCCAGGTCCGTCCCTATGTGGCCTTCACCCGGCTGGACCTGGTCGGCGTCGTCGTCGACCCGCCGCGCGACAACCCGCGCGACGCGGTGCTGCCGCCCCGGCCCGAGGACGAGAAGACGTCCGAGGACGACACGGAGAAGCGCACCGGCGACGGTGAGGGCGAGGCGGAGGGCGCGGACGGCGAGTCCGCCGACGGCGGCATCGGCAACCGCTCCACGCCCGGCGACTCCCCCGGACGGAACAGCGACGACGACGGCGACGACGAGGGCGATGACGGCGATGGCGGCACCGGCGACAGCACCGGCCGCCGGGAGCAGGACGCGGACCAGGACGACGACGACCCCGCCACCAGGAGCTGACCCATGCGCGTATCCCGCACGATCCTCGCGGTGATCCTCGTCGTCGTGGCCCTCGTTCTCCAGGTCACGGTGCTCGCCCGGCTGCAACTGCCCGGCGCCGTCCCCGATCTGCTGCTGCTCACCGTCCTCGGCCTGGCCCTGGTCTACGGCCACGTCGGCGGCGCGCTGGTCGGCTTCGGCGCCGGTCTGCTCGCCGACCTCGCCCCGCCCGCCGACCACGCGGTGGGCCGCTACGCCCTGGTGCTGTGCGTCATCGGCTACGCGGCCGGGCTGACCAAGCCGGAGACCGGCCAGCACCGTTCGGCGACCGTGCCGATGCTGGTGGTGGCCGGCGGCGCGCTCTCCTCCACCCTGCTGTACGCGGGCGTCGGCGCCCTCGTCGGCGACACCGCCGCCCGCCACGTCGGGCTGACCGGGCTGCTGCTGACGGCCACGCTCTACGACCTGCTGCTCGCCCCGTTCACCGTGCCGCTGGTGATGGGCATGGCACGCCGGCTGGAGAACGACCCGCTCAAGGGCGAGGGCTCCGGCGGCTCCTCCGCCGGCGGGGACGGCCTCGCCGGCTGGATGGGCGGCGGCACCGGCCTGAGCACCCGCGGCGGCGGCCGCCGTACCCGTTACGGCAAGGCCGCCCGCATCGGCGGACAGCGCAGCACATTGCTCAGCCGCTCGGCCCGCAACCGGGCGGGGCGCATCAAGGGGGTCAAGCGACTGTGAGCAACATCCCGGAGACCGGGCGGACCTCGCGCGTCACCATCCGGCTGATCATCATCCAGATACTGGTCTTCTCGCTGCTGCTGACCCTCGGCGGCCGGCTGTGGTACCTCCAGATCCGGCAGGGCGAGGAGTTCGCCGCCGCCGCGGCCGGCAACCACGTGCAGCAGGTCGTGCAGCCCGCCGTGCGCGGCGCCATCCTGGACGCGCGCGGCGTGCCGATCGCCGACAACGAGACCCGGCTCGTCGTCTCCGCCGACCGCAGCAAACTCACCCGGATGAAGGACGACGGCGAAGCGGTCCTCACCGATCTGGCCGAACTGCTCGGCATGGAGTACGAGGAGATCGCCCAGCGCATCCGGCTGTGCGACGCGCAGACCCCGCAGCCGTGCTGGAACGGTTCGCCGTACCAGCCGATCCCCATCACCGACGAGGCCACCCCGCAGCAGGCGCTCCAGATCCGCGAGCGCGCCGAGGACTTCCCCGGCATCAGCGCGGAACCCACCGCCGTACGCCGCTACCCCGCGCCGTACGGGGCGCACTCCGCGCAGGTGCTCGGCTACCTGTCGCCGGTCACCGACGACGAGGTCGCCGAGGCCAAGGACACCGACGCGCCGCTGCTGCGCTCCGACCAGATCGGCCGGGCCGGACTGGAGCGGACCTACGACAGCTATCTGCGCGGCCAGCCCGGCGTCACCCGCTACGAGGTGGACAAGTTCGGCCGCGTCATCGGCGAGGCCGAGGGCGAGGACGCCGCGGCCGGCGCCAACGTCGTCACCAGCATCGACTCCCGGGTGCAGGCCGTCGCCGAGCAGGAACTGATCGGCGCCATGGAGGAGGCCCGCACCCAGCGCGACGAGATCACCGGCCGCAACTACGAGGCCGACTCCGGCGCCGTCGTCGTCATGGAGAACGCCACCGGCCGCGTCGTCGCCATGGCCTCCGCCCCCGACTACGACCCGAACGTGTGGGTCGGCGGCATCTCCACCGAGAACTACCAGGCGCTCACCGGCGACGACTCCAACCACCCGCTGCTCAACCGGGCCATCCAGGGCCAGAGCCCGCCCGGCTCCACGTTCAAGGTGGTCACCTCCACCGCCGCCGTCAACGCCGGCTACGACTTCGACGGCCGCTACGAGTGCGGCTCCTCGTACAGCATCGGCAACCAGACGTTCAAGAACTTCGAGTCGCAGGGCTACGGCATGATCAGCCTGCACCGCGCCATCGAGGTCTCCTGCAACACCGTCTTCTACGGCATCGCGCACCGCGAGTGGGAGCGGGACGGCGGGATCAACCCCAAGGACGACCCCGACGACTGGCTGTTCACCACCGCCCACGGCTTCGGCCTCGGCACCCGCACCGGCATCGACCTGCCGGACGAGGCCAGCGGCCGGATCCCCGACCGGCAGTGGAAGCAGGAGTACTGGGAGCTGAACAAGGACAACTGGTGCGAGGTCGCCGAGACCGACCGCGAGGACTACGCCGCCCGCATCGCCCGCGAGAACTGCGCCGAGGGCATGAAGATGCGCGCCGGTGACATGCTCAACTTCTCCATCGGGCAGGGCGACGTGCTGGTCACCCCGATCCAGATGGCGAGCGTCTACGCCGCCATCGCCAACGGCGGCACCCTGTACGAGCCGTCGGTCGGCAAGGCCATCATCGGCGCGGACGGCACCCTGCTGGAGGAGATCGACCCGGTCGTCTCGGGCCAGCTGCCCGCCGACGCCCAGACCGTCGCCGACCTCCAGTCGGCCACCGAGTCCGTCATCACCACCGGCAGCGCCAGCTGGCGGTTCATGGGCTGGCCGCAGAGCGAGATCCCGCTGCACGCCAAGACCGGTACCGCCGAAGCCTCCGGCGACAAGCAGACCACCTCCTGGCTGGCCACCTTCTCGCCCGACTACACCGTGGTGATGACCATCTCCCAGGCCGGCACCGGCTCGGGCGCCTCCGGTCCCGCCGTGCGCAACATCTACGAGGCGATCTACGGCGTCGGCGAGGACGGGTCCGTCAACGCGGACCTGGCCCTGCTGCCCACCCCGCAGGCCGCGCTGCCGGAGATCGACGAGAACGGCACCATCGTCGCCGAGCGGGACGAGCCCAGGGACGCGGAAGGCGGCGAGGGCCAGGAAGGCGAGGAGGGCCGCGACGGCGCCGACGGCGAGGAGCGCGAGGACGGCCAGGAAGAGGATCCGGGCGACCGGCAACTGCCGGACGGCGTCGGCGGCGGCGAACGCGACCGCGAAGGCGACCAGGATCCACCGGACGACGACCCGTCCGGCGAGCAGTGGAACGTGGCCAGGCGCGACGAGGGATCGAACGACTGACGTGGGCGACTACTCCCTGAGCATCGGGCGGTTCGCCCCCCGCAAGAGCGCCTGGCGGCGGCTGATCGCGCGCGACTCCGCCGCCCGGCGCATCGACTGGATCATGCTGCTGGCAGCCGGCGCGCTCTCCGTCGTCGGCTGCCTGCTGGTGTGGTCCGCCACCCGCAACCGCACCGAGATCAACAACGGCGACCCGCAGCACTTCCTGATCCGCCAGTCGATCAACCTCGCCGTCGGCATAGCCCTGGCGGTGGCCGTCATGTGGCTGGGACACCACCGGCTGCGCAGCGCGGTCCCCGTCTACTTCGGATTCACCCTCGCGGTGATGCTGCTGGTCTTCACCCCGCTCGGCACCGAGATCAACGGCCAGCGCAACTGGCTCTCCTTCGGCAGCTACACCATCCAGCCGGGCGAGTTCGCCAAGGTCGCGGTCGTCCTCGTGATGGCCATGGTCCTCGCCGCCCAAGTGGACGCCGGGGACAGCGAACACCCCAGGCGCCGCGCCGTCCTCCAGGCGCTGGCCCTGGCCATGGTGCCGGTGACCATCGTCCTCATCGACGACATGGGCACCGCCATGGTCCTGTGCGTCATCATCCTGGGCATGCTGCTCGCCTCCGGCGCCTCCCTGTGGTGGACCTCGGGACTGCTGGCGGCGGCCGTCGTCGGCGGCGTCCTCGTCTGGCTCCTCGACATCCTCGACGAGTACCAGATCAACCGCTTCGCCGCCTTCGCCAACCCCGCGCTCGACCCGGCCGGCGTCGGCTACAACACCAACCAGGCCAGGATCGCCATCGGCGGCGGCGGCGTGTTCGGCAAGGGCCTCTTCGAGGGCACCCAGACCACCGGCCAGTTCGTGCCCGAGCAGCAGACCGACTTCATCTTCACGGTCGCCGGCGAGGAACTCGGCTTCGTCGGCGCCGGGGGGATAATCCTGCTCATCGGTGTCGTGCTGTGGCGGGCGCTGCGCATCGCCAAGGAAGCCACCGACCTGTACAGCACCCTGATCGCCGCCGGGATCGTCGCCTGGTTCGCGTTCCAGTCCTTCGAGAACATCGGCATGGCGCTGGGCATCATGCCGGTCGCCGGGATCCCGCTGCCGTTCCTCTCCTACGGCGGCACGTCGATGTTCGTCGGCTGGATCGCGATAGGGCTGCTCCAGTCGATCCGGATGAAGCGCCCGCTGTCGGCCTGAGCCATCGCTCCTTACCGTGGAGGTGAGGGCATATGGCGGTCAGCGGCGCGCCCGGGACGGAGCGCGGTTACGAGGCCACCGGCCCGCTGCCGGAGCTGACCGGCACCGGGCCGGTGGCCGCCGTGCGCGGGCCCGTGGGCGCCCCGCAGGTGCTCCAGGACCGCTACTGGGACACCGAGGACCTGCGGCTGGCCGCCGCCGGGATCACGCTGTGCCGCCGCACCGGCGGCACGGAACCCGGCTGGCAGCTGGAACTCCCGGCGGGCGGCGGCACCCGGGAGGAGATCCGCGCCCCGCACGGTGAGCGGCTGCCCGGCGAACTGGCCGCCCTGGTCCGCTCCCGCACCCGCGACGCGCCCCTCGTCCCCCTGCTCGGCCTGCGCACCGAACGGGAGACCCGGCTGCTGCTCGACCGGCGCTCCGAACCGCTCGCCGAAGTCGTGCGCGACCGGGTCACGGCGCTGCGCGACGGGCACGGGGCGCACTGGGTCGAGTACGAGGTGGAGCTGCGCCCGGCCGCCGGGCCGGAACTGCTGGAGGCGATCGAGGAGCGGCTGGCGGCAGCCGGTCTGCGCCGCTCCCGCGCGCCGTCCAAGGCCGCCCGCGCGCTGGCCGCCACCGGCGCCGCCCCGCCGCGCCGCCCGCCGGGGCCGGTGCTGCCGCCCGGCAGCGCGGGGGAGCGGGTGATGGGCTACGTCCGGCGGCAGGTGCGGCTCATCACCGACCTGGACCCGGCGGTGCGGCGGCGGGAGCCGGACGCGGTGCACCGGATGCGGGTGGCCACCCGGCGGCTGCGCGGCGTGCTGCGCTCCCAGCGGGCGGTGCTGGACCGGCGGCGTACCGGCCCGGTGGCGGACGAGCTGCGCCGGCTGGCGGCCGAACTGGGTACGGACCGGGACCGGGAGGTGCTGGCCGCACGGCTCGCGGAGCGCGTCGCGGAACTCCCGGACGCGCTGCGCCGGGGCCCGCTGGAGCGGCGCGTGGCGCGGTACACCGCGCCGCCGCCGTCCGGGGGCGCCGCCTTGCGGGAGCTGGAGAGCGAACGGTACCGGGCGCTGCTGGACGCGCTGGAGGACCTGCTGGCCGCGCCGCCGCTGCTCACGGACGCGTACCGCCCGGCCCGGCCGGTGCTGGCGGCGGCGCTGCGGCGCGACGAACGGCGGCTGGAGCGGCGGCTCGCGGCGGCCCGCCGTACCCCGCCCGGCCCCGCGCGGGACGTGGCCTGGCACCGGGCCCGCAAGGCCGCCAAACGCGCCCGGTACGCGGCGGAGACGGCGGGCCGGGAGAAGCGGGCGCGGAAGCTGCGGCGGGTGCAGCGGATCCTGGGGAACCACCAGGACAGCGTGCTGGTCCGGGCCGCGCTGCCGGGGATCGCGGCGGCGGCCGAGGCGGCCGGGGAGCCGTCGTTCTCCTACGGGGTGCTGTACGGGCGGGAGCGGGAACTGGCCGAGGGGTACGAACAGGAGCTGTAACCTGGGCAGGCGATTCAGCCCTCTTCGGAAAGACACGAGTTCATGCCTGTCGAGTCGGTGTTCCCGCGCCTGGAGGCCCTGCTTCCGCATGTCCAGAAGCCGATCCAGTACGTGGGCGGTGAGCTGAACTCCACCGTCAAGGACTGGGACGCCTGCGACGTGCGCTGGGCGCTGATGTACCCGGACGCGTACGAGGTCGGGCTGCCCAACCAGGGCGTCATGATCCTCTACGAGGTGCTGAACGAGCGCGAGGGCGTCCTGGCCGAGCGCACGTACAGCGTGTGGCCGGATCTGGAGGACCTCATGCGCAAGCACGAGGTGCCGCAGTTCACGGTGGACGCGCACCGCCCGGTGGGCGCCTTCGACCTGTTCGGGGTGTCCTTCTCCACCGAACTGGGCTACACGAACCTGCTGACCGCGCTGGACCTGGCGGGCATCCCGCTGAGCGCGGCGGAGCGCACCGAGGACCACCCGGTGGTGGTGGCGGGCGGGCACGCCGCGTTCAACCCGGAGCCGATCGCGGAGTTCATCGACTGCGCGGTGATCGGGGACGGCGAGCAGGCCGTGCTGGAGATCAGCGAGATCGTGCGCGCCTGGAAGGCGGCGGACCGCCCCGGCGGCCGTGAGGAGCTGCTGCTGCGGCTGGCGAGGACCGGCGGGGTGTACGTCCCGGGGTTCTACGACGTCGAGTACCTGCCGGACGGCCGGATCGCCCGTGTGGTGCCGAACCGGTCCGGGGTGCCGTGGCGGGTGTCCAAGCACACCGTGATGGACCTGGACGAGTGGCCCTATCCGAAGCAGCCGCTGGTGCCGCTGGCCGAGACGGTGCACGAGCGGATGTCGGTGGAGATCTTCCGGGGCTGCACGCGCGGCTGCCGGTTCTGCCAGGCGGGGATGATCACCCGGCCGGTGCGGGAGCGGTCGATCACCGGCATCGGCGAGATGGTGGACAAGGGCCTGAAGGCGACCGGGTTCGAGGAGGTCGGGCTGCTGTCGCTGTCCTCCGCCGACCACAGCGAGATCGCGGATGTCGCGGGCGGGCTCGCGGACCGCTACGAAGAGGACAAGATCGGTCTGTCACTGCCCTCGACCCGGGTGGACGCGTTCAACATCGATCTGGCGAACGAGCTGACCCGCAACGGCCGCCGCTCCGGCCTGACCTTCGCGCCCGAGGGCGGCAGCGAACGGATCCGGAAGGTCATCAACAAGATGGTCTCCGAGGAGGACCTGATCCGGACCGTCTCCACGGCGTACGGGAACGGCTGGCGGCAGGTGAAGCTGTACTTCATGTGCGGTCTGCCCACCGAGACCGACGAGGACGTCCTCCAGATCGCCGACATGGCCACCCGCGTCATCGCCGAGGGCCGCAAGGTCTCCGGGTCCAACGACATCCGCTGCACCGTGTCGATCGGCGGGTTCGTGCCCAAGCCGCACACCCCGTTCCAGTGGGCGCCGCAGCTGTCCTCCGAGGAGACCGACGCCCGGCTGGCGAAGCTGCGGGACCGCATCCGCGGCGACAAGCGGTACGGCCGCTCGATCGGCTTCCGCTACCACGACGGCAAGCCCGGCATCGTCGAGGGCCTGCTGTCGCGCGGCGACCGGCGGGTCGGCGCGGTGATCCGCGCGGTGTACGAGGCGGGCGGCCGGTTCGACGGCTGGCGCGAGTACTTCTCCTACGACCAGTGGATGGAGTGCGCGGCGCGAGCGCTGCCCGCGCAGGGCGTGGACGTCGACTGGTACACCACGCGCGAGCGCTCCTACGAGGAGGTCCTGCCCTGGGACCACCTGGACTCGGGGCTGGACAAGGACTGGCTCTGGGAGGACTGGCAGGACGCGCTGGACGAGGTGGAGGTCGAGGACTGCCGCTGGACTCCGTGCTTCGATTGCGGCGTGTGCCCGCAGATGCAGACCGAGATCCAGATCGGCCCGACCGGCAAGAAGCTGCTGCCGCTGACCGTGGTCGGGAAGTAGCCGGTGCCCGCGCTCGTCCGGCCGACCGAGACGGTACGGGAGTCGTTCCTGGCCGGGGTCGAGGAGTTCCGTGCCGAGGGCCGGGGGACCGCCGACGACAACTCGATGCTCGGGCGCGACATCGCGCGCTGGGCGCCGCGCTGGCAGGAAGCTGCCGTGTTCGCCGCCTATGTCGAGGAGACCCGGGCCGACGCGCACGAGGACAGCGGCCGGCCGGCCGGATTCGTCCCGTCCACCGTCCTGTGGTGGGTGGACGGGACCGAGTGGCTGGGGCGGCTCTCCATCCGCCACCGGCTGACCCCGCGGCTGCTGGAGTGGGGCGGGCTGATCGGGTACGACGTCCGTCCCTCGGTCCGGCGGCGCGGGCACGGCACGGCGATGCTGCGGGCCGCACTGCCGAGGGCGCGGGCGCTCGGGCTCGACGAGGTCCTGCTGACCTGCGACTTCGACAACGAGGGGTCACGGAAGGTGATCGAGGCGGCCGGGGGCGTGTTCGAGGACCGGCGGGCCGAGAAGCTCCGTTACTGGATCCCGACCGGGGCGCACGCGGGCGGCGCGTAACCTGGAGGGCAGACAACGTCGCCCACGGGCGGCCACGCGTACGGAGACGTACGGCACGTAACCCACCGAAGGACTGACGACACTGGGCAAGCGACAGCCCGTAGGCCCGCCGCCGGCGCCCGCCGTGCAGCGTGTACGACTGCGCTACACCAAGCGCGGTCGCCTGCGGTTCACCAGCCACCGCGACTTCCAGCGCGCTTTCGAGCGCGCACTGCGCCGGGCCGAGGTGCCCATGGCCTACTCCGCGGGATTCACCCCCCATCCCAAGGTCAGCTACGCCAACGCGGCGCCGACCGGGACGGCCAGCGAGGCCGAGTATCTGGAGATCGCGCTGGCCGCGCCGCGTGAGGTGGCCTGGCTGAAGGAGCGGCTCGACGCGTCGCTGCCGGCCGGCCTGGACATCGTGGACGCGGTCGAGGCGCGGACCTCCGGGTTCGCCGAACGGCTGGAGGCGTCCTGCTGGGAACTGCGCCTGGAGGGTGTGGACCCGGCCGAGGCGGAACGGGCCGCGAAAGTTTTTCTGACGACTTCGTCCGTCGAGGTGTCGAGAGAGACGAAGAAGGGCATCAGAACGTTTGACGCCAGAGCCGCGGTCACCGCACTGGAAGCCGCGGACGCGTTCGCCTCCCCTTCGCCCTCCGGCGGGTCCGATGCGCTCGCGTCCGTCCCTTGTGCGATACTGCGCCTGGTAGTACGGCATCTCACACCTGCCGTACGACCCGATGACGTCCTGTCCGGTCTGCGTAGTGTGGCCGACCTGGCGCCGCCGGTCCCCGCTGGGGTGACCAGGCTGGCGCAGGGGCCGCTCGATGAGCAGACCGGGACGGTGACCGACCCGTTTGCGCCCGACCGCGACGCTGCCACGGCCGCCCTACCCACGGCCGCCGGACAGCAGGCCGCGGCGGCGCCGGAGATCACCGGACAGTGACGTTGTCACCGCGCCGCCCAACCGCATGGTGCCAGGGAGCCACTCGGGCCCGGCTGTTACCGGCAGGCGCACCGACCAGCAGACTTTCGCCGTAGCCGGACCGCAGGGAACGGGGCCGGAACCGGCGAGCGACACGACAGCTCCTGAGCGGCGCTGCCCGCCGCCCATCGGCGAGGCGCCCGGGAGCGTGACGGGAGAACCGCCCGCATGCACGCATCGAACGGGTCCGCGGGAGCGGACGAGACCACAGAACGCGACCTCGGTCGCGACCGTGACGACACCCACGACTCGCCCAGCGACACGCTGCCCCCGCGCCGGCGGCGCCGGGCCGCGAGCCGGCCGGCAGGACCGCCGGCCGCTACCGACAACGAGACAACGGCCTCCCAGGTGGCGCCCGCATCGGGTGACAGCGCCGGACAGCCGTCCGAACCCGCCGCGGCCGGTACGACGACGGGTGGGGTGACGGGCGCCGACGCCGCCGCCGACGCGGGGACGGCGGAGCCCGCCGCACCGCGCCGACGCCGCCGCGCCACCGCGTCCGCTGCCGCCGCCGAGCCGGCGGAGGCAGCCGAGAGCACCGCGCCCGCGCCGCGAACGCGCCGGCGCGCCACCCGCCCCGCCGCGGCACCCGAGGCTCCGGCCGCGGCGACCGCCACCGGGAGCGGC
>NZ_JBHWJL010000168.1:0-10938 GCF_042731495.1 Streptomyces sp. NPDC059853 | reverse complement strand
GATCCGGCCTCGCTACATCGCCCATGTCATCCTCCGAGGGGAAAGAACGCCGCCGTCCGGCATCCGGTTCCCCCGGCCGCCCCGGCGGGGCGGCTCGTAGAATCGGCCCCACCATGCCCTACTTCGACCACGCCGCCACCACGCCGATGCTCCCCGAGGCCGTGGCGGCGATGACCGCGCAGCTGGCCGTCACCGGAAACGCCTCCGCGCTGCACGCCGCCGGGCGGCGCGCGCGGCGCGCGGTCGAGGAGGGCCGGGAGACGCTGGCCGCCGCGCTGGGCGCGCGGCCGAGCGAGGTGGTCTTCACCTCGGGCGGCACCGAGGCCGACAACCTCGCCGTCAAGGGACTGTACTGGGCCCGCCGGGACGCCGACCCGCGCCGGGTGCGGGTGCTGGCGAGCCCGGTGGAGCACCACGCGGTGCTGGACGTGGTCCAGTGGCTGGCCGATCACGAGGGCGCCCGGGTGGAGTGGCTGCCGGTGGACGCGGTGGGCCGGGTGCATCCGGGTGCGCTGCGGGAGGCCATCGAGCGCGACCCGGGGGATGTGGCGCTGGTCACCGTGATGTGGGCGAACAACGAGATCGGCACGGTCTTCCCGGTCGCCGAACTGGCGGCGGTGGCGCGGGAGTACGGCATCCCGATGCACGCGGACGCGGTGCAGGCGGTGGGGCAGCTGGCGGTGGACTTCGCGGCCTCGGGGCTCGCGGCGCTCTCGCTGTCCGGGCACAAGATCGGTGGCCCCTACGGCATCGGCGCGCTGCTGCTGGGCCGGGAGTGGACGCCGGTGCCGGTGCTGCACGGGGGCGGCCAGGAGCGGGAGGTGCGCTCGGGCACGCTGGACGTTCCGGCGGTGGCGGGTTTCGCGACGGCGGCCCGGCTGGCCGTGGCCGGGCGGGCGGAGTTCGCGCGGGTCACCGGCGGGCTGCGGGACGAGCTGATCGCGGCGGTTCGGGCGGAGGTGCCCGACGCGGTGCTCGGCGGTGATCCGGATCCGGCCGGGCGGCTGCCCGGCAACGCGCACTTCGCCTTCCCGGGGTGCGAGGGCGACTCGCTGCTGCTCCTGCTGGACGCGCAGGGCATCGAGTGCTCCACCGGCTCCGCCTGCACGGCCGGGGTGGCCCAGCCCAGCCATGTGCTGCTGGCGACCGGCGCCGACCCGGGACTGGCCCGGGGCACGCTGCGGTTCTCCCTGGGGCACACGACGACCCGGGCCGATGTGGAAGCGGTGGCGAAGGCGATCGGCCCGGCAGTGGCCCGCGCCCGCACGGCCGGACTGAGCTGACCCCACCGCCGCACCCGCCGACCCGGGCTCCCCGGTGCGGGGCGTGGGCACCTGTCGCCCGGCGGGGCCCGGCGCCCGCGGGTACCGGCGTAGGGTGGTGGTGCTATGAATGAGTTCCCCGGTGCCCCCTCCGGTCCCCGCACGGGGCCGCGTCTCCGTGTTCTCGCCGCGATGTCCGGCGGGGTCGATTCCGCCGTGGCCGCCGCCCGTGCCGTGGAGGCCGGGCACGAGGTGACCGGCGTCCATCTGGCGCTGTCCGCCAATCCGCAGTCCTTCCGTACCGGCGCGCGGGGCTGCTGCACCATCGAGGACTCCCGCGACGCCCGCCGGGCGGCGGATGTCATCGGCATCCCCTTCTACGTGTGGGACCTGGCCGAGCGCTTCCGCCAGGACGTGGTCGAGGACTTCATCGCCGAGTACCGGGCCGGCCGCACCCCCAATCCGTGTCTGCGCTGCAACGAGAAGATCAAGTTCGCCGCGCTGCTGGACAAGGCGCTGGCGCTGGGCTTCGACGCGGTGTGCACCGGCCACTACGCCACCGTGGTGACCGGCCCCGACGGGCACCGTCAGCTGCACCGGGCCACCGATCTCGCCAAGGACCAGAGCTATGTGCTCGGCGTCCTGGACGAGCGGCAGCTGGCGCACGCGCTGTTCCCACTGGGCGACACCAGGACCACCAAGGAGGAGATCCGGGCCGAGGCCGAGCGCCGGGGCCTGGCGGTGGCGAAGAAGCCCGACAGCCACGACATCTGCTTCATCGCGGACGGCGACACCCAGGGCTTCCTCTCCGGCCATCTGGGCTCCGCCGAGGGCGACATCCTCGACGAGGACGGCCGGAAGGTCGGCAGCCACCAGGGCGCGCACGGCTTCACCATCGGCCAGCGCAAGGGCCTGCGCATCGGGCACCCGGCGCCGGACGGCAAGCCCCGCTACGTGCTGGACATCTCCCCGGTGAACAACACCGTCACCGTCGGCCCGGCCGAAGCGCTCGACATCTCCGCGCTCACCGCGATCCGCCCCCGCTGGTGCGGCGCCGCCCCCGAGGGGCCCGGCGCGTACACCGCCCAGCTGCGGGCGCACGGCGCGGAGACCCCGGTGAGCGCCGAGATGGACGGCGACACGCTGCTGGTCCGGTTCACCGAGCCGGTGCGCGGGGTGGCCCCCGGGCAGGCGATCGTGCTGTACGACGGCACCCGCGTGGTCGGCTCGGCCACCATCGCGGCCACCGAGCGCGCGGTCACCACGCTCGCCCCGGTCACTTCGGCCGGTGGCTGAGCAGATCCCCGGGCTGGCACTCCAGCACTTCGCACAGGCGGGTCAGGGTGGAGAACCTGATGGCCCTGGCCCGCCCGTTCTTCAGCACGGACAGATTGACGTTGGTCACGCCCACCTGATCGGCCAGCTCGGTGAGGGTCATGCGCCGTTCGGCCAGCAGCCGGTCCAGATGCACCTCGATCCCGTGCGGTTCGGCGTCGTCCGCCGCCATCACACCACCCCCTCCAGGTCCTCCCGCATATCCGTGGCCAGCTGTATCAGCCGGGCGAAGGTCAGCAGCCCGAGACCGATGAAGATCGGCCACCAGCGCACCTGGGTGGCGTCGAGCAGCCGTGCGTAGCCCCAGTAGTCCGTCGCGTGGGAGATCAGCACACCGTGGGCGAGCCCTTCGGCGAGGTGCAGCACCACCGCGCCGCCCGCCAGGTAGCGGCCCATCAGGGTGAGACCGCGCACCGTGCGCCGGGTGAAGGGGCCGTGCTTGCGGGCCCGCCGGATCAGCAGCCAGGCCATGACCAGCGCCCCCACGTGCCACAGCAGCACCAGCTGCGTCACGGCGATGAACAGCGCCCGCTGCCCCGTGCTGCCGTCGAAGCAGAAGGTGGGCCGGGCCACCACCTCGACCCCGGGGCCGGCGCCGAACATGCCCTCCGTCGATGTGCCGCCGCCGCTGGTGGACGGGTCGGCGACGCACACCCGGTCGGGGAGGTAGAAGCCGACCCCGTCGACGAACACGGCCAGCACCGCCCACAGCGTCAGCGCCAGCACCCCCAGCGTGCACACCGCCGTGACCGCTGCCTCGATCGGCTCCAGCGGATCCTTCCCCCGCTTTCCCGCTGAGCTGTTTCCCCCCGTGCCGTTTCCCGCTGTGCCGTGCGTGCCCGGCTGTGCCGGCCCGGCCTCCCCGGCAGCGGCCGGCCGTCTCCCACCCGATCTCAGCAGCGACCTCATGGCAGCCTTCACGAGGCACCCCCCTTATCGTTTAACGATGCTATCGATTAACGATAAGCGTCGGGTCGCCGGTTGGCAATCACCGGAACGGATGACCTCGCCGCCGCGACCCGCCCCACCTCCACATCCACCACCAGCAGCCCCGGCTCCGCCCCCAGCCGCCCCCGCACCTCGCCCAGCGGCGACACCACCATGCTGTGCCCGATCCCGGTCGGCGCCGACGTCCCCGGATCCGCCCCGGCCGCCGCCGGATCCGCCTGCCCGGCCGCCACCACCCAGCAGGTGGAATCCAGCGCCCGCGCCCGCACCAGCAGCTCCCACTGCTCCCGCTTCCCCGGCCCCGCCCCCCACGACGCCGGCACCAGGATCACCTGCGCCCCCGACTCCGCCAGCCGCACGAACAACTCGGGGAACCGCACGTCGTAGCAGGTCGCGAAGCCGAAGCCGACCCCGTCCGCCGTCGCCGTGACCACCCGGTCCCCGGGCGCCACCGTCCGCGACTCCGCGAACCCGAACGCGTCGAACAGATGCACCTTGTCGTACCAGGTGTCCACCCCGCGCCCCGTGATCAGCAGCGTGTTGCGCACCCGCCCGTCCGGCGCCGGCGTGAACATCCCCGCCACCACCAGCAGCCCGTGCCGCGCCGCGACCTCCCGCACCCCCGACGCCCACGGCCCGTCCAGCGGCTGCGCCACCGGACCCAGCGGAATCCCGAACCGGGCCATCGCCGCCTCAGGACACACCAGCACCGTGGCGCCCCGCTCCGCCGCCCGCTCCGCGATCCGCGCCAGCTCCGCCAGATTCGCCTCCGGGGACACCTCCGAGAGCATCTGCCCCACCGCGATCCGCACCGTCGTCCCGTCCATGTCCGCCGCCATCGCGCCGCCTCCCACTGCCGAACCGGTCCTGCCCGTAGGAGACCATGCTCGTATGGCAACGCATGTGATCACAGGCGCGGGTTCCGGAATCGGCACCGCCGTCGCCGAACGCCTCGCCGCCCGCGGGGACGAACTGTGGCTGTGGGCCCGCGACGCCGGCCGGGCCGGCGAACTGCGCGACCGCTTCCCCGGCGCCCGCACCCTCGTCGGCGACCTCGCCGAACCCGCCCGGCTCTCCTGGGCCCTCGGCCACCAGAGCCTCCCCGACCGCGTCGACTCCCTCCTGCACATCGCCGGTGTCGTCGACCTCGGCACCGTCGGCGACCTCACCCCCAAGGTCTGGCAGGCCACCCTCGCCGCCAACCTCGTCGCCCCCGCCGAACTCACCCGCCTCCTGCTGCCCCAGGTACGCGCCGCCCGGGGCCACGTGCTGTTCGTCAACTCCGGTGCCGGGCTGCGCGCCAACGCCCAGTGGGGCGCCTACGCCGCCAGCAAGCACGGCCTCAAGGCACTCGCCGACGCGCTGCGCGCCGAGGAAGCGGGCCACGGCGTCCGCGTCACCACCGTCTACCCCGGACGCACCGCCACCCCCATGCAGGCCAAGGTGCACCAGCAGGAGGGCAAGGAGTACGACCCGGACCGCTGGATGACCCCCGAGTCCGTCGCCACCACCATCCTCACCGCCCTCGACCTGCCGCGCGGCGCCGAGATCACCGACCTCTCCGTCCGCCCCACCGGCTGACCGCCGCACCCCCGCGCGACTCGTAGGCTGCCCGGGTGAACACCACAGCGAACCACGACACGGCGAGCATCCCGCGACGGCCCGGCGGCCCGGCCACGGCCACCGGGATCGGCTCCATGCCGGGCGAGGACGTCAGGGAGTCGGTGCGCACCGTCACCGGCTCCCTGGAAGCCCTGCCCTACCTCCCCGAGCTCCCCGCACGGGGCCCCGGCGCCGACATGACCGGGCGCACCGCCGGGATGCTGGCCGAGCTGTACGTCCATCTGGAGCCCAGCGGCTGGCGCATCAGCGACCGGCCGGGCCGCGACACCCGCCGCGCCCGCGCCTGGCTGCGAGAAGACCTCGACGCCCTGGAGGAGTTCACCCAGGGCTACTCCGGCGCCCTCAAGATCTCCGCCGTCGGGCCGTGGACCCTGGCCGCCACCGTCGAACGCCGCACCGGCGAGGCCATGCTGGGCGACCCGGGCGCCTGCCGCGATCTGACCGCCTCCCTCGCCGAGGGACTGCGCGGCCACCTCGCCGAGGTACGCCGCCGGGTCCCCGGCGCCCACCCCGTGCTCCAGCTGGACGAACCCGCCCTGACCGCCGTCCTGCACGGCACCGTCCCCACCGCCAGCGGCTACCGCACGCACCCCGCCGTGGACCGCGCGGTCGCCGAGGGCGCGCTGCGCGACCTCGTCGAAGTCGGCCACGCGTCCGGCGCCGCCGTCGTCGTCCACTCCTGCGCCCCCGGCGTCCCCGTCCCGCTGCTGCGCCGCGCCGGGGTCGACGGCGTCTCCCTGGACTTCTCGCTGCTCACCGAGCGTGAGGACGACGCGATCGGCGAGGCGGCGGAGGACGGTATGTCCCTGCTCTTCGGTGTCGTGCCCGGCACCGGCGAGCGACCGGAGGAATTGTCGGACCCGGCCGGTACGGTCAGTGGAGTCAGGTCGCTGTGGCGCAGGCTGGGGCTGTCACCTGGGCTGCTCAGCGAGTCCGTGGTGATCACCCCGGTGTGCGGTCTCGCGGGTGCCTCCCCGGCGTACGCCCGGGCGGCGCTGGCGCATTGCGTCCGGGCGGCGAGATCCCTCGCGGACAACCCTGAGTGAGGACGGAGACAAGACGGTGTCGGTCGAACAGCAGTCAGCAGTGCCCGCCGAGGCGCGGGAGCGACACGCCCGGCTCGCTGAGCAGGTCGAGGAGCACCGCTTCCGCTACTACGTGAAAACGGCGGTGATCAGCGACGCCGCGTTCGACGCGCTGATGCGCGAACTCCAGGAGCTGGAGGAGGCCCACCCCGAGCTGCGCACCCCCGACTCGCCCACCCAGAAGGTGGCGGGCGCGTACGAGACGGAGTTCACCTCCGTCGAGCACGCCGAGCGCATGCTCTCCCTCGACAACGCCTTCGACGACGCCGAGCTGGACACCTGGGCGGACCGGATCGCCGAGGAACTGGACGGCATCCCGTACCACTTCCTGTGCGAGCTGAAGGTGGACGGTCTCGCCGTCAACCTCACCTACGAGCACGGCCGGCTCACCCGCGCCGCCACCCGCGGCGACGGCCGCACCGGGGAGGACATCACCCCCAACGTCCGCACCATCGAGGAGATCCCCACCCGGCTGCGCGGCGAACGGGTCCCGGCCCTGGTGGAGATCCGCGGGGAGGTGTTCTTCCCGATGGAGCGCTTCGAGGAGCTGAACGCCCGCCTCGTGGACGCCGGGGAGAAGCCGTTCGCCAATCCGCGCAACGCCGCCGCCGGTTCGCTGCGCCAGAAGGACCCGAAGGTCACCGCCTCCCGGCCGCTGCAGATGGTGGTGCACGGCATCGGCGCCCGCGAGGGCTTCGACATCGACCGGCTCTCGCACGCCTACGCACTGCTGGAGGAGTGGGGCCTGCCCACCGCGCGGGCCGCCAAGGTGGTCACCTCCCTCGACGGGGTGCGCGAGTTCATCGCCTACTACGGGGAGCACCGGCACGCCGTCGAGCACGAGATCGACGGCGTCGTGGTGAAACTCGACGAGATCCCCCTCCAGGGGCGGCTCGGCTCCACCTCGCGCGCCCCGCGCTGGGCGATCGCCTGGAAGTACCCGCCGGAGGAGGTCAACACCAAGCTGGTGGACATCCGGGTCGGCGTCGGGCGCACCGGCCGCGTCACCCCGTACGCCGTGGTGGAGCCGGTCACCGTGGCCGGCTCCGAGGTGGAGTTCGCCACCCTGCACAACCAGCAGGTGGTCAAGGCCAAGGGTGTGCTCATCGGCGACACCGTCGCGCTGCGCAAGGCCGGGGACGTGATCCCGGAGATCCTGGGCCCGGTGGCCGATCTGCGCGACGGCAGCGAGCGGGAGTTCGTGATGCCCACCGAGTGCCCCGAGTGCGGCACCGCGCTGCGCCCCGCGAAGGAGGGGGACATCGACCTGCGCTGCCCCAACGCCCGCTCCTGCCCCGCCCAGCTGCGGGAGCGGCTGTACTACCTGGCCGGCCGCAAGTGCCTGGACATCGACCACTTCGGGTACGTGGCCGCCACCGCCCTCACCCAGCCGCTCCAGCCGGCCGACCCGCCGCTGCGCGACGAGGGCGGCCTGTTCGACCTGCGGGTTGAGGAACTGCTGCCCATCACCTCCTACGTCCTCGACCAGGACACCGGGCTGCCCAAGCGCGACCCGGAGACCGGCGAGCCGAAGGTGGTCAGCTTCTTCGCCAACCAGCAGGGCGAGCCCAAGAAGAACACCCTCGCCATGCTGGAGGCCATCGAGGGCGCCAAGCGGCAGCCACTGGCCAGGATCATCACCGGCCTCTCCATCCGGCACGTGGGCCCGGTGGCGGCGCAGGCGCTGGCGCGCGAGTTCCGTTCGCTGGACCGGATCATGGCGGCCGACGAGGAGGAACTGGCGGCCACCGAAGGGGTCGGCCCGACGATCGCCGCCTCGCTCAAGGACTGGTTCGCCGTCGACTGGCACCGCGAGATCGTCGAACGGTGGCGGGCCGCCGGGGTGCGGATGGAGGACGAGGGGGCCGGCCAGGAGAGCGGGCCGCGCCCGCTGGAGGGCGTCACCGTGGTCGTCACCGGCACCCTCGGCTCGCACACCCGCGACGGCGCCAAGGAGGCGCTGCAGAGCCTGGGCGCGAAGGTGACCGGCTCCGTCTCGAAGAAGACCGGGTTTGTGGTGGTGGGGGAGAGCCCCGGCTCCAAGTACGACAAGGCCGTTGCCCTCAAGGTCCCCGTGCTGGACGAAGCGGGCTTCGCCGTCCTGCTCGAACAGGGCGCCGACGCCGCCCGTGAAGTCGCCCTCGTGGTCGGCGAAGAGACCGCGCCGGAGACCGAAGGGGCGGAGAAGACCGCGGAGAAGCCGACGGAGGGAGAGAAACAGCCCCGCCGTGACGGACGATGACACGGGGATGACACGGGGCAGCGGAATGCACCGGGGACGGCGGCGATCGCCCGGTCGGTGTGAAGAAAACGCCCGACTTTCCGCCACCGGAGGCCCGCACGGCCACCCCTCGGCCTAGTGTGGAGGGTGTGCCTGCCCCGGCGCGGGCAAGGAAGCCGTGAGAGGGACCCGCATGCAGTCAGCCCCCACGGGAAGACCGACCCAGCGGCGCGGCTGCGCGTGGCTGGCCCGGTACACCCGGTCCGCCGTGCTCACCGTCGCCGCGATCGCCCTGCTCATCGGTGTCTGGCGGGTGGTCGCCGAGGGGCACGGCCTGTTCCCCGGCGACCACGCCGGATTAGGTTTCGCCCTGCTCACCGGAGCCGTCGTCACCCACCTCGTCGCGGTACGCGGCGACCGCTGGTGGGGCAGCTCCGGCTCCGGTGCCGCCCTGGCCCTGGCCATGCTGCTCCAGTACGGCTGGGTCCCCGCGCTGCTCATCAGCCTCGCCGTCGTCACCCTGGTCGGCGCGGCCCGCCGCGACCGCAGACGGCAGGCCCTGGTGCACGGGGCCATCGACATCCTGGGCGTGGGCGCCGCCGGACTGACCCTCGCCGTCTTCGGCGTGCGCCCCAGCGTGGCCCACCCCTGGCACCCGGACGACTGGACCGGCGCCATGCTCGTCCAGCTGCTGCTGGGCGCGGTCGCCTATCTGGTGGTCTCCCGCACCCTGCACTGGGTGTGCGACACCCCTTCGGCCGCCCTGCCGTCCGCCGGGCCCGCGCTCACCACCGTCGCCCTGGTCCGCCAGGGCATGATCGCGCTCGCCTTGCTCTGCTTCGCCCCGCTGATCGTCGTGGTCGCCGCCGAGGTCCCGCTGCTCATCCCGATGTTCGCGGTCCCGCTGATCGCGCTCGACCGCACCCTGTGGCTGGCCAACGCCCGCGCCGAGGAGCAGCTGCTCGACCCGCTCACCGGCCTGCCCAACCGGCAGTGGCTGCTGGAGCGCACCCGCGCCGCCCTGGAGGAGTGCGCCCACGTCCGGCCCGGCGGCGGCACCCGCTGCGCCCTGGTGCTGATCGACCTCGACAGCTTCCGCGACGTCAACGACACCCTCGGCCATCTCACCGGCGACCGGCTGCTGCTCCAGATCGCCGACCGGATACGCGCCGGACTCCCGCCGGACGCGGTGGCCGCCCGGCTCGGCGGCGACGAATTCGCCGTCCTGCTGCCCGGCGCCGAATCCGCCGGCGCCGCCCGGCAGACCGCCCGCTCCCTCATCGGCTCGCTCAGCGCCCCGCTCGAACTCGACGGCCTCACCCTGGTCATGGAGGCCAGCGCCGGCGTCGCCGTCGCCCCCGACCAGGCCCGGGAGGCCGAGGACCTGCTGCGCCGCGCCGATGTCGCCATGTACGGCGCCAAACGCGACCGCAGCGGCGTCGAGGTGTACGAGGCCAGCCGCGACGCCCACACCCCGGACCGGCTCGGCCTGCTCGGCGATCTGCGGCACGCCCTGGAGCGCGGCGAGGTGGAACTGCACTACCAGCCCAAGGTCCGCTTCGACGGCGCCGTCGCCGGTCTCGAGGCGCTCATCCGCTGGGCGCATCCCGAGCGCGGCCGGGTGCCCCCGGACGAGTTCATCGCCATCGCCGAGACCTCCGGCCTGATGCCCCAGCTCACCGAGTACGTCCTGGAACAGGCCCTGCACCAGGTGGCCCGCTGGCGCGCGGCCGGGCTGACCGTCCCGGTGGCGGTCAACGTCTCGCCCCGCGACGTGTACGCCGACGGGTTCACCGAGTCCGTCGCCGCCCGGCTCGCCCGGCACCGGGTGCCGGCCGGGTCGCTCCAACTGGAGATCACCGAGCACGTGATGCTGGAGGACCCGCAGCACGCCGCCGGCACCCTGGCGGAGCTGACCGGCCACGGGGTGAAGATCTCCCTGGACGACTTCGGCACCGGCTACTCCTCCCTGTCCTACCTGCGGACCCTGCCGGTCAGCGAACTGAAGATCGACCGCTCGTTCGTGGCCGGTCTCGCCGCCGATCCGCAGAACGCCGAGATCGTCCGCTGCACCATCGAACTCGCCCACTCCCTGGGCCTGGTCGTGGTCGCCGAGGGCGTCGAGGACGACGAGACCTGGGAGCGGCTGCGCGACATGGGCTGCGACGCCGTCCAGGGCTGGCTGGTCTCCGCCGCCCTGCCGCCCGCCGAGGCCACCGCCTGGCTGCGGGGCCGCGACGCCGACCCGCCCCCCGCCGAGGCGGCCGGAGGCGCCGGGGCGGGCCGGGCCCGGACGGCCGCGCAGGCCGGTGAACTCCCGCCCAGGCACCTGCCGGTGCGCTGAGCGCCGGGACGCCGTGCGCCCCTCGAGGTCACCCTGCGCCGGCCCGCGCCGCTCCCCGCGGGAACGCGCGCGCCGGCGCCCCCGCCGGACCCATAGGATTTGAGCCGAAACCAGCCCCTA
>NZ_JBHWJL010000167.1:0-10979 GCF_042731495.1 Streptomyces sp. NPDC059853 | reverse complement strand
GCCGCCCGGGCCCCCCCCCCCCCGGCGGCCCGCCCCGGGCCCCGCCCCCCCCCCCCCCCACGGCCGCGACCTGAGCCGCACCGCGTCCAGCCCCGCTCCGGGCAGGCGGCGCCCGAGGGAAAGCCGCAGGTGTGAGCGGGGCGCGTCAACCCGAGGGACGGGAAGAGCGGCCTGTCGTACCTCGGCGCCACCGCGGGAACCGCGTTTCCCGCGGTCGGCGGTCCGGTCGCGCTTCTCCGGGATGGTGCGGCGGGTGCCGCGCTCGCGCGGGAGCCGTACGCCGTGTCGGCGCGCACCCGGTCCGGCCGGGCGCGCGGACGGCCCGGCCGGAGCCGAGGCACCCGGATATGGCCCATAACCACCCGGAACCGCGGGGGAGTCACCACACAGCACCACTGCCAAGCGGGGGGTTACCCCTATTATCTGCCGCGCCTGTGCTGCGTAGCGTGATCGTCGTTCCCAGTTCTGTTCAATGCGATGGAGGACCAGCGACAATGAGGAACAGGATGCGTCGCCGGGGTGGCCGGCAAGGGCAGCGCCTCGTGGCCCTGGCGACGGTCACCGCGGCGCTTGTTTCGGGGGTGCTGGTGTCGGGAAATGGGCCGGCCGCCGCGCACGCGGTGGTGGAGCCGTCCGGGCGCGGCGTCACCGCCTCACTGCGCGGTGACCTCGAACAATATCTGGCCGATCGGGGCGCCAAGGATCATTTCTCGGCGGTTTCCCTTCGGGTGACCTATGCCGATGAGCGACCTGATATCTCGGTCGATGCGGGGACGTTCCGCTACGGCGGTGGCCGGCCGGTGAACAGCGAGGCGCTGTGGCAGATCGGCAGCAACACCAAGGCGTTCACGTCCGTGCTGCTGCTGCAGCTGGAGGCCGAAGGAAAGCTGTCCATGACGGACACGCTGGGAAAGTGGATTCCCGAGTATCCGGCGTGGGGCGATGTCACCATCACGCAACTGCTGGCGATGACCAGCGGTATCCCCAACTACACCGAGCAGAGCGCGTTCCTGAGGGATTTCGACGCCAAACCGTCCACGCGCTTCACGCTGGAGCGCCTGATGTCCTATGTGGAGGGCCTGCCGCTGGGGCCTGCCGGGACGTACGAGTACTCGAATACGAACTACCTTCTCGCGCAGATGATTGTCGAACGCGCGTCGCACGATACGTACCATGAGCAGCTCGCCGAGCGCATCATCGAACCGCTCGGAATGAACGACACCTGCCTCCCCCCGTACTGCCCTCCGGGCACGGCCTCGCGCATGCCGGCGCCGTACTCCACCCATGCCGACCTGCCGAAGCATCTCAACAAGTCGGTTCCTCCGCTCGCCCTGTCCTGGGCGCAGGGGGCGGGTGGCCTGGTGAGTTCGCTGGAGGACATGACGGCTTGGGACAGGGCGCTGTACAGCGGTCAACTGCTGCCCCCGGCGCAGCAGCGGGAGCTGGAGTCCCTGGTCTCGATGCAGACGAGTGAGCCCATCGAGAACGTCACGGCCGACGATCCCTTCGGTTTCGGCCTCGGTCTCGTGAAGATCGTCCATCCGGTGGCCGGGACGGTCTGGTTCTACGAGGGGGCCACGTATGGGAACCGGGTGCTGCACATGTACATCCCGGAGACCGGCATGATCATCGCCCTCGCTGTCAACAGCGCCGTCGGCGATGAGGACACGCTGCCCGACCTCGCCGGGACCGTCTACGAGACTCTTTCGGCGCAGAAGGCCACCGGCTCTCCCACGGCACCAGTAGCCACGGAGCCGGCTGCCTGACCTCCAGGCAGCCGCACCGCGAGGTCCGAGCTTTCTCGTCCTGATCCCGGCCGTCGAGGTGGCACCGCGCTCGTCCACGCGCGCACCGTGGCGCTCGACGCGCCGATGCGGCTGCCGGCCGCCGGTGATCCGGAGCCGGCCGGGGCCGTCGGCCGGGTGGGCTTCGCGCGGGTGGCGTCCGGTGTCGACGCGGAGTGGACCGACCGGAGCAGCCGGTACGAGCGCGTCGCGGAGGTGCGCGCCGCCGGGTCCGGCGCACGCGGACGACGAGGTGCCGCCCCCGGACCGGCCCGGCGACCGGCCGGGTCCGGCCCGTCCGGCCCATTCCGGTCAGGTTTCGAGAAGCCCGGAACCGTCCCGCATGGCTACGGTCGGTGTTGACCCCGGACCTCACGGAGCAGAAGGAGCATGTTGTGCCGAAGAACCCGAAGGACGCCGCCACCCCGGATGGCTTCTCCGAGCAGGAGCGCGCCGCCATGAAGGAGCGTGCCGCGGAGCTGAAGTCCGCGGGGCGCCGGGGGCGCGGGGCGGCCAAGGCCGCCGCCGAGGAGAAGGACCTGCTGGCCAAGATCGCGAAGATGCCCGAACCCGACCGGCAGCTCGCCGAGCGGGTGCACGTCCTGGTCACGGAGACCGCACCGGAGCTGGCGCCGAAGCTCTGGTACGGGCAGCCGGCGTACGCCCGGGACGGGAAGGTGGTGTGTTTCTTCCGCAGCGGGATGATGGACAAGACGCGGTACTCGGTCTTCGGATTCAACGAGACCGCGAACCTGGACGACCCGAGCGGCCTGTGGCCGACCTCGTACGCCCTGGCCGAGCTGACCGAGGCGGCCGAGGCCACGCTGCGGGAGCTGGTGCGGAGGGCCGTCAGCTGACGTACTGGCCGGCGAACTCCGCCGTGGGGGCGATGGGCGTGATGATGTCGATCAGCACCCCGTTCGGGTCCGCCACGATGAAGTGCCGCTGGCCGAAAGCCTCGTCACGCAGCGCCAGTTCGGGGGTGAGCCCGGCGCGCGTGACGAGGCGGTCCCACTCGGCGTCCACGTCCGTGACCTCGAAGTTGAGCAGCAGGCCACGGACCGGGGTGCGGTAGGCGGCGGGCAGCGTGGGGTGGGTGTGGTCGAGGAGCGCGAGTTCGTACGGCGGGTCGCCGGGGCGGCGCAGGCTGAGGTACCAGTCGGCCTCGAAGGTGATCTCGAAGCCCAGCAGCCGGGTGTAGAAGTCGCGGGACGCGGCGAGTCGGCTGGTGCAGATCACCGGGTAACAGCTGGTCAGGTCCATGGGTCCGCCCTTTCACGTACCATCGGTATGCGAGAAACCTAGTTCGCATACCGGTGGTACGTCAAACGAGGAGCGGCGACGATGGCACAGCACGGCATCCGGGCCCAGCAGCGCGAGCGCACCCGGCTCACCCTGGTGCGCACCGGCAGGGACCTGTTCGCCGCCTCCGGCTACGCCGCCGTGGGCCTGTCGGCGATCGTGCGGGCCGCCGGGGTGACCAAGGGCGCGCTGTACCACCACTTCTCCGGCAAGGAGGAACTGTTCCGGGTGGTCCTGGAAGAGGTGCAGCAGGAGGTCGGCGCGCGAGTGGCGGCGGCGGCCGGGCGCCACCCGGACCCGTGGGACCAGCTGGTGGGCGGCTGCCGCGAGTTCCTGGCGGCCTCCACCGCGCCGGAGATCCAGCGGATCATGCTGGTGGACGGCCCGGCCGTCCTCGGCTGGAGCGAGTGGCGGGCGATGGACGCGGCGGCCTCCGCCCGGCACCTCCAGGACGCGCTGACCACCCTGATGGAGGCCGGGACCCTGCCCGCTCAGCCCGTCGCCCCGCTCGTCCACCTGCTGTCGGGCGCGATGAACGAGGCGGCCCTGTGGCTGGCCTCGCCCGCCGCCGGACCCGGCGACCTCAGCGACACCCAGGCCGCCCTCGACCGGCTGCTCCTGGCGCTGCGGAAGCCGGCAGGTACGGCAGGACGGTAGCGGAGCCGGGGGTCCGGCCCGGGGTGGCTACGCGGCGGGCACCGGCGGTGGTGCGCACCGGCCGCCCGCCCCGTACGCCCCGCCCCGTCACCTCCCCACTCCGGGCCCGGCCCGGCCCCGCCGCCCGCGCCCGCTCACACCCCGGCGGGACCGGCCCGCTGGAACTCACGCGGCACCGTCGCCGGGGTGACCGGCGCCCCGGGCGACCGCTCGTCCCCGTCCCGGTCCTCCGCGTCCGCGTCCCGCTCGTCCCCGTCCTCCGCGTGCTCCGCCCCGGCCGGTGGCGGATCGCACAGGTCCGCCACCGGGGTCTCCGTCACCCGCTGGAGCTCCTCCGCGTCCGTGCGGGTGAACCAGCCGCTCACACGGCACGCCTCCGCCCGCCAGGTGTCGATGTCGCCGAGGCGGAGGGTGAACACCACGCCCTCGGCCGACCACGCCGAGTTCATACCGTCCCACGGGCTGTACAGCAGGGCGTCCCCGGACGACGAGGTCGCCAGGAAATCCCCGCCCCGCCCCACGTCCCAGTGCTCGACCGGGACGGCGGAGTCGGGCGCGTAGATCCCCACCCGGTCGGCGGCGGCCAGCTGGAAACGGCCGTCCGGACGCACGGTCGGCGAAATCACGAAGTCGTGGCTGCAGCCCGCGCACAACTCGGTGGGGCCGGTGAGCCGCCGCGGTGGTTCGGAACTCCCCGGTGCCGGAACCTGCCACTGTTCCCAGGCCGTTCCGGGCCGCACGACCATCAGGTGCCGGTCGTCGCGCCGGTTGTGGAAGATCGCGGTGTTGATGCGGGCACCGGTGTCCACGCGCAGTTCCCGGGCTTCCCGCCCCGTGGCCAGGTCCACCACCCGCAGCTCGTTGCCGCCGTTGGTGACGGAGACGTGCCCCTCGGCGGGGTGCCCCGTGACCCGCAACAGCCCGGCGTGCCGGGGGTCGTCGCTGAGCATTCCGAGGTCTGCGAGGTCGACCCGGTCGAGACGCTCCCCGGTCCTCACGTCCCACCGCTCGACCACGGTGTGGGAGAGGGTGACCAGCCAGTCATCCTGGAAGAAGAACGTCACATCGGGCGAGGCGTTGGGGTGCGGGTCCTCGGGTGGCGCGGATACCTGGACCCCGGTCACCTCCTGGAGCATCGCGGTGTCCCGGATGACGATGTGGCCGTCCTCGGTCATGAGGTCGGCCATCAGCTCGTCCTCCCGGTCGGTGATCACGATGTCGGCCACGCCGGGGACGAACGTCGCCCCCACCCGCTCCACCCTCGCCACCTCCTCGTGCTCCGCCCCCGTTCCGCCGATGTCGTGCAGCAGCAGGACGGAGCCGTCGTCGGCGGAGGACACGTCACCGGCCGAACGCTCACTGTAGGAGAGCAGCAGATCACCGTCCCCGAGGAGCTTCATCGCCCCGTGCAGCGGCTCGCGCACCACCGACTGCTCCAGCAGGGCGACCGTTTCCTCGGTCGCGACGAGGAAGAAGTACCGGTCGCCGTCGCGCAGGATCCCGGGGTACTTGAGGTGGCCGAAGTCCTCGGTCAGGGTGTTGCCCGGTGCCTGCGCGAGCCGGGTGGCCTCGCCGTCGTCGGGCACCTCGTAGACGCCGGGGGTCACGGAGCCGTCCGAGACGTAGCGGCCCGCGGGGTCGAGCGCCGGTGATCCTCCGTAGCAGGTCTCGGGGATGACGGTCTGTGTCTCCTCGCCGGCCCGGGCCACGTGCAGCGAGCTGTCGGGGTCGCAGACGGCGACGGTCGTCCCGTCGCCCGAGACGGCGGCGCCGGTGATGTCCTCGGCGACCACGCCGAGGAGCTCTCCCGAGCGGAGGTCGATGTTCAGCAGGTCGTTGGACGTCTCCACCAGCACGCGGTCCGTGCTCCGGCTGAACCAGACCTGCTGGGCGGAGTAGGGCTCGGGGAGCGTGACGGTCGGTCTCACGACGCCCGCGTCCAGGTCCCACCAGTGCAACTCGTCGCTGTAGGCGGACGCCACCACCACCCGGCCGCCGTCCGATGAGACGGCGACCGACCGCTGGTCCCGGTTCAGGGTGGACTCGTCCATCGTGAACTGCGGCCCGGTGATCACCCGGCCCTCCCCGAGGCGTGGGCCGGCCTCCGTCCCCGGCTCCCCGGGGCGGCTCAGTTCGTGCCAGACGAGGTCGCCGGACAGGGTCACCCACCCCACCCGCCCGCCGTCGGGCGAGACGAAGGGATAGACCGCGTAGTCGTCCCCGAACGGCAGCCGCTCGCGGTACAACTGCCCGTCCCCGTCCCGGACGAACAGCGTGACCTGCCCCTCCCGGCCGCTGACCAGGATCACCCGCCCGTCGTCGCTGGTGGCCAGCCGGCGCACGCCGCCCCGGGCGCCGGACATCACCACCTCCGTGAAGGTGTAGCCGAGGTAGGTCTGCAACAGCGCGTCGCGTGCTTCGTCGGTGGGGGCCCGCTCGTGGGCCGCCAGCGCGTAGAGCGCGGCGAGCGGGGGATCGGTGCCCAGCACGGCGGCCGATTCCGCCGCCAGGGCGCGGGAGTCCGACTCGCGCTGGCGCACGGCGCTGACCCGCGTCTGATAGGCGAACAGCGCTCCGGCGACGATGGCGATCACCAGGGCCGTGGTGAGCCCGGTGACCACCCCGTTCCGCGTCCGCCGCTGGCGGCGCAGCCGGTCCCGTCCCCGGTCCAGGAAGTCCGCGTCCGCCGCGTCGATGTCCTCCCGGCGCCCGGCCAGCCACGGCCGCGCGGCCTCCAGGGCGGTGGCGCCCGGCAGCAGATCGTCCGGCGCCCCGGCGGCCTGCCAGCGCAGCCGGTCCTGCCGCAGCCGTTCGTACCAGGCGAGGAAGTCCCGGTCCTCCTCCGCCCAGTGGCGCAGCCTCGGCCACACACTGATCAGCGCCTCGTGCGCCAGCTCGACGCTCTCCCCGTACCGCACGTCCTCCTCGGTGGCCGGGGGCGCGATCACCAGCAGCCGCTGGTCGGCGAGGGCGCGCGCCGCCTCCCATTCGCCGTCGGGCAGTTCGGTGCGGCGGACGGTGCGGCGGATGGGGGTGCGGGTGCCCGGTGGCAGCCGGATCAGCCGGGTCAGCAGCCGTCGCAGCTGCCGGGCGGCGTCCTCGGCCGCTTTCCCGGCCGCGTCCCCGCCGGTGTCCTCCGGTACGTTCTCGCCGGCCGCCGCCGTGTACCGCCGCCAGGTGTGCTCCGCGCGCTGGGCCAGCGCCCCGTGGACCCCGCCCAGCCGGGTGTACGCCTCCTGCGTCAGCAGCCCGGCCCGCTGCTCGCGCCACAGCTGGTCCAGGGTGAACCCCAGCAGCGGCAGCACCCCCGCCGCGTTGCCCACGTCGGTGACGATGCGGTCCACGAGCCCGTCCTGGTACGCGACCGCCGCCACCCGCCCGACCGGTCCGGTCACCACCTCGTGGATCTGCTCCTCCGTCATCTGCGGCAGGACGAACGTGGCGCCCTGCACGGCGCGCCGCAGCAGCGGCTGTTCCTCGACCTGCGGCAGGAAGTCCACCCGCAGCGTCGTCAGGATCCGCAGCCCCTCCGGCGGATCGGAGCCGAACAGCAGCCCCAGGGTCGCCGTCTCGCCCTGGCGGGTCAGCAGCTCCTCCAGCTGGTCCACCACGACCACCAGCCCGTCCACCCCACGGGTGGCGCGGATCTGGTCGATCAGCTCGGGCAGCCGGCCCTCGGCCAGGTCGCGCCGCGTCGAGCGGATCTCGGTGCGCTGGGCGTGCCCGTGCAGCCCGGGGCGGATCAGCGAGGACAGGCCCGCCGCCAGCGCCCCCAGCAGATCGCGGGTGCGCGGCACCACGCAGGCCGCCAGCCCTTCCGCGCGCAGCCGGGGCACCACCCCGGCCCGTACCACCGAGGACTTGCCGCAGCCGGAGGCGCCCAGCACCGTCACCAGCGGATGGCCGAGCACCAGCCGGGTGATCCGCTCGCTCTCCCGGTCGCGGCCGAAGAACGCCTGGCTGTCGCTCTCCTGGTACGCCTCAAGACCGGGGAACGGGGACGGCAGGCCCACCACGTCCCGCAGGGACGGTGCGGCGTCCACCAGACGGTCGGTGGGGATGAGGAAGGCCACCGGGTTACGGAGATCGGCCGCCACCACCATGCCGACGACGGCGGCCAGTTCGTCGTCCCACACCGGCGCCCCGCTGAAACCCCGGCGCACCGGGTAGCGGCCGTCGGCGGCCTGCTCGAACTGGAGCCAGCCGTTGCCCTGCTGCTGCCGCAGCACGGCGGAGTGCCACACCCCCTGGTGGTGGCCGCGCGGAAAGCCGAGCGTCCTCGCCCGGTGCCCCCACAACCGGTCCCCGGTCTCCACCAGCGGGACCGGCCGGGTGCCGGGCAGGGGCGCGGCCACCTCCAGCACGGCCACATCCGCCCCGGGATGCCACTCGCGCACGGTCGCCGGGAAGGGGCCGGGGCCGTGGACGGCTCCGACGTCCACCATGACGCGGGCGCCGGGGCCCGCCCCCGCGCCCGAGTCCAGCACGTGCGCGCAGGTGACGGCGAGCCGGTCCGACACCAGGAACGCGGCGCCGGCCACGGCACCGTCCGGGCGCAGTACCCGCAGGATGCCGCCGGCCAGCGGCGCGGGCTCGTACGCGGTCACCGCCGCGCGGGCCCGGGACGCCGGGGCGGGGCGACGGCGGAGTCGGCCTCACCGGCGGCCATGAGGAGCAGGACGCCCGCCTCCGCCGTCCGCGAGATGCCGAAAGCGAGGCCGGCCTCCTCCGGCGGGTGTTCCCTGTCCGTGGACCGCGCCACGCACGTCTCCGTGACGGGGCGCCGCACGCCCAGCAACGAGCCCGGCGGCCGGGCCGCCCGCCCGGCGGGGGGTTCTCCCGTTCTGCCGGCTGGCACCACGCCGCGCCCGGCGTCCGGGCCCGTCTCCCCGCCGTGTGCCTTCACGTGCTCGGTGCCGTCGTCGGACACCGGTAACTGGATCACCCGCACGCGTGTTCCCCCTTTTCCCCTCTTTTCCACCCTCCATGGATATGCCCATCCGGCCGCGCGGGTAGCTGGCTTCCCGGCCCTTCATCACATCTTCACGGAGGCGGCGGTCGGCGCCCTCCCGCACGGGGCGAGGAACGAAGCGGCTCGGTGGTCCCCTCCCGAGCGCCCCACCGGGGGCTCGCGCGGGCGGCGCGACACGACGACGGGGAGAGCGCGTTCAGCTCCTCGTGCGACCGGGGCCGGACGCATGCGGCAGGTCAGTCAACGCCGCCGCACCGTGCTCTGACCCGGAGCCGGTTCTTCGTCTCCACACGGTAGGAATTCCCCTCGTGCTCGTAGGAGATGGCCGCGCCCTCCATGGCCGCCTGACCGTTGGCCACGATCCCCATCAGGAGGTTGGCTGACTCGCGGCCCGCGATGGTGGCCTCCCCGACCGTCTCGCGCAGCTCCCAGTAAGCCCCGCCATCGGCGTGTTCCGTGTCATCGCTCGGGGGATAGCCGTCAACGATTCCGATCCCCATGCTCTCCGGTGGGCCGGGCTCAGGCAGCAGTACCGCCTCAATGATCTCCATGTTCTCGGCGTCGATGAGTTCCACGCCTGTGACAGTCACCGGACTGTCCGAATCATTGGCCAGCCAATCGTGTCCGAAAGTGAAGACGGACTCCCCGGTCCCCGGGGCACAGGTGGTAGAGCTTCCCTCTCCCGCTGACAGCGGCCCATCATGCCCCCGGAAAGCGGAGCAGCCGCCGGCGGCGGCCAGGATCGTCACCGCCAGCACCGCCACGCGGTGGTGTGTTCTCACCCAGCGGCTCCCGGCCCCTGGCGGCCCGTCGGCCTGGATGCCCGCCAGGACTTCCCGCTGTTCCGCACCGTGCGGCTGCAGGCGGAAAGACGAATTTCGATGTACCTGTCGGTCCCCTTGAGCTCAGCACCGAATCCCCCCCGGACAGTGACTGGCCGACCACCCCGTCACCGTGACGGAATGCGGCGATTCCGGAGCGTAGTGTGATGGTCAGGTGAAGGTCAAGCCTTGCTGGGGCCACCGGTGTTGACCCCGGTGTCCGGCACGCCGGAATCCACCTCACGGGCTGTGGGCGCCAACCGGCGCTTCGGACGCGTCTTGACAGTGGCGAGAGGGGCCGTGTTGCATGACCGGCGTGCCACGTGGCGCCGGCCGGAGAGCAGTGGGCAGGCCGGCAGCCGGGCGAGCACCGTAGTCGAAGGGCTTCCGCCATGAGTACTCACTCCGCGCCCCGGGTCATCTGAGCGTCCTGAGCGGCTGATTCAGCCTCGCTCCCACGCGCAGTTCTCTTCGCGTCACCGTCGCGCGCTCCGACGCGCCCTCTTTCCTTCTTCCCACCGTGCCCCCGCCCTGCCGTGGGTGGTGCACGGACGCATGCGTATTCCCTGGAGACACCACACCCATGTCCTTCAACCAGTCCGTCATCGAGGAGTTCCGCGCCCATGGCGGCAAGGTCGGCGGCCCCTTCGAGGGCGGCGATCTGCTGCTGCTGACCACCACCGGCGCCCGGTCGGGGAAGGAGCACACCACTCCGCTCGGCTACGTCCGCCACGACGGCCGGCTGCTGGTCGTCGGCTCCGCCGGTGGCGCCGACCGGCACCCCGCCTGGTATCACAATCTGCTCGCCCACCCGATGGTGCGGGTGGAGGTCGGCACGGACGCGTACTACGCGATCGCCGTGCCCGCCGAGGGCGAGCGCCGCGACCGGCTGTTCGCCGAGGTGGTCCGGGCGGCCCCCGGCTACGCCGACTACCAGGAGCGGACCTCCCGGATCATCCCGGTCGTCGTCCTGGAACGGTCCGGGCCCGAGGCCGCCGAGCTCCCGGCCGAGGTCGCCGACTTCGGCGCCAAGCTGCTGGAGATCCACGCCTGGCTGCGCGCCCAGCTGCGGGCGGTACGGGCCGAGGCCGCCGCGTACTTCGCCGACCGCGACGACCGGTCGGTCCCCGGGCTCGGGCTCCAGATCCGGCAGCACTGCCTGGCGTTCTGCGAGTCGCTGGAGTTCCACCACACCAGCGAGGACGCCGGGATGTTCCCGATGCTGGAACAGCACCACCCCGACCTGCGCGCGGCCCTCGACCGGATGCGGGAGGAACACGTCACCGTGCACCGGATCAAGGGCGAACTGCTCGGCCTGCTCGGCGGCGCGCGCGACGCCGATCCCGGCCGGTTCCTGGCCGAACTGGACCGGATGACGGCCGAGCTGACCGCCCACCTCGACCACGAGGAGACGGTGCTGCTGCCGGTGCTGGCCCGGATGCC
>NZ_JBHWJL010000166.1:0-11016 GCF_042731495.1 Streptomyces sp. NPDC059853 | reverse complement strand
GGCCGTGGACGCTGCGCAGCAGGATGTCGCGGCCGAGTTCGTCGGTGCCGAAGGGGTGGTCGGCGGAGGGGGCGAGGAGTTTGGCGGTGAGGTCGACGGCCTGCTGGTCCAGGGGGGCCAGCAGGGGGACGAGGAGCGCGGCGAGGGCCGCGGCGCCGGCGAGGGTGGCGGAGGCCCACACCCGTACGGTGCGGGTGGCGCGCCGGGTGGTGGCGCGGGTGTGCCAGGTGTCGGTGGGCCGGGGCGGGGTGCTGGTCATGGCGGGGTCACATCTGGTCGGGGTCGACGCGCGGGTCGGCCAGCCCGTAGAGGAGGTCGGCGAGGAGGTTTCCGGCGAGGACGGCGAGCGCGGAGATCACGGTGAGCGCGGCCAGCAGCGGGAAGTCGGCGGCGGTGGCGGCCCGTACGGTGGCGGAGGCCATGCCGGGCCAGCTGAAGACGGTCTCCACCAGGAGGGCGCCGGTGATGAGTTCGGGGACCCGGGTGCCGATGAGGGTGAGGACGGGGAGCAGTCCGGAGCGCAGGGCGTGGCCGAGCAGGACGGTGCGTTCGTCGATGCCGCGGGCGCGGGCGCCGCGTACCGGGTCCTCGTGCAGGGCGTCCAGGACGCCCTGCCGGGTGTAGAGGACGAACCAGGGCAGCTGGGAGACGGCGAGTACGGCGACGGGCAGCGTCAGGTGGCGCAGCAGGGAGCCGGCGGTGACGGTGTCGGACCCGGTGTCGGTGAGGCCGCCGGCCGGCAGGACGCCGAGCTGGAGTGCGAAGAGCCAGATGGCGAGGAGGGCGAGCCAGAACGGCGGGGCGGCCTGGAGGAGGTAGCTGAGGGAGCTGACGCAGCGGTCGAGGACGGAGCCGGGGCGGCGGGCGGCGAGGACGCCGAGGGTGGTGCCGAGGGTGAGGGAGATGAGGAAGGCGAGGCCGCACAGCAGCAGGGACCAGCCGGCGCGTTCGGCGATGACCTCGGTGACGGGCTGGCGCAGGGTGAGGGACTGGCCGAGGTCGCCGGTGAGGGCGGAGCGCAGCCAGGCCCACCACTGTTCGGCGAAGGTGCCGGAGGCGGCGAGCCGGTCGCGCAGGGTGTCGAGGGTGTCCTGGGAGGCGCCGAGGCCGTCGGAGCCGATGTACTGGCGCACCGGGTCGAAGGGGGAGGCGGCGGCGACGGCGAACATGCCGAGGGTGACCACGGTGAGGACCGGGACGGCGGCGAGGGCGCGGCGGCCGGCGAGCCGGGCGAGGGCGGCCCGGGGCGGGCCGGTGCGGTCCCGGCCCGCCCCGCGGGGGGCGGGGGTGCGGGCGGGGGCCTCGGTGGTGCCGTGGGTCACGAACGGATCCGCCACTTCTCGACGTTCCACCAGGGGCCGTGGCCGAGGCCGTGGTCGTGCGGTTCGACCTGGGTGGTGACGCCGTCCCAGGCGTCCTTCATCACGTAGACGTGGTCGATGTGGGTGAGGAAGGTGTAGCCGGGGTCGGCGGCGAACTCGCGCTGCACGGTGTCGTAGGCGGCGGCGCGTTCGGCCGGGTCGGAGCTGCGGCGGCCGAGGTCGAGCTGTGCGTCGACGGTGGGGTGGGTGTAGCGGGCCATGTTGTTCCAGCCGTCGCCGGCGAGGGAGGAGTGGAGCAGGCCGTACAGCTCGAAGTCGGGGTCGGTGGGGTTGCCGCCGCCGGAGAGGACGGCGTCGGTGTCCAGGCGCGGTTCGATGACTTCCCAGGAGCCGGATTCGACGGTGATGTCGATGCCGATCCCGCGGGCGTCGGAGGCGTAGGCGAGGGCGTGTTCCTGGCGCAGCCGGTCGCCGGCCGGGTACCAGAGGGTGAAGGCGGCGCGCTGTCCGTCCTTGGCGCGGACGCCGTCGCCGCCGGTTCTCCAGCCGGCTTCGTCCAGCAGGGCGGCGGCGGCCCCGGGGTCGTAGGCGCGTTCGGTGCCCTCGGTGAACCAGTCGCTCGCGGTGGTGATCGGGCCGTGGGCGGCGTGTCCTGCGCCGAAGAGGATGGAGTCGACCATGAGGGCGCGGTCGGCGGCGAGGTCGAGGGCGCGGCGGATGGCGCGGTCGCCGGTGACGGGGTGCCCGGAGGGCAGGGTGACGGCGCGGAAGTCGGCGCTCTGGGCGTGCAGGACGGTCAGGCCGGGGTCGTCGGCGAAGCCGGCGGCGAGGTTGGGGGGCAGGACGGCGGCGTCGAGGTCGCCGGTGCGCAGCCGGGTGGCGCGGACGTCGTCGTCGGGGATGACGGCCATGGTGAGGCGGGTGACCTCGGGGGCGCCGTCCCAGTAGTCGGGGTTGGCCTCGAAGGTGAGGCGTTCGCCCTTGGTCCAGCCGGTGAGGAGGTAGGGGCCGGTGCCGATGGGTTCGGTGTTGTAGGGGCCGGTGTTGACGTCGCCCCCGGCGGCGGCGTGGGCGGCGGCGATGGGCAGGACGGTGCGCTCGGCGAACGGCGCGTACGGGTAGCCGAGGGTGAAGACGACGGTGTGGTCGTCGGGTGCTTCGACGGTGTCGATGGCGTCGAGTTCGTCCTTGGCGGGGTTGAGGGTGGCGTCGTCCAGGATGGTCTCGTAGGTGAAGACGACGTCCTCGGCGGTGAGGGGTTCGCCGTCGCTGAAGGTGACGTCCTCGCGCAGCGGGAAGGTGTAGGTGAGCCCGTCGTCGCTGACCTCGGGGAGGGTGGCGGCGAGTGCGGGTTCCAGGTCCAGGTCGGTGGTGTGGCGCAGCAGTCCGTCGAAGATCTTGGAGTTGCCGTCCTTGCCGTAGCCGAGGAGGGGGCTGAGGGTGTCGGGTTCGTTGGCGATGCCGACGACCAGGGAGTCGGCGCCGCCGGCTCCGGCGTTGTCGCCCTCGTCGGGGGTGGAGCAGGCGGCGAGCGTCAGCAGCGTGCCGGCGCCGAGCGCCGCGACCGCTGTCCGTACGGTGCGGGCCGTCATGAGTACCTTCTTCTGAACATGGAACGCTATTGCGAAACGTTCGCAATTAAAGCGCATGTGCGGAAGCCGGGAAAGGGCGGGCACGGTGTCGGACATGACATCGCCCCCGGCGGATGACCGGGGGCGATGCGGGGAAGCACGGGCGGCTCAGCCGGCCGTCGCGCCACCGAGCCCGCGCGCGGCGAGCCAGCGCAGCTGCTCCACCGGCTGCGAACCGCGGCCCCCGGCGTGGTCGCCGAACGGCCACACGGTGATGTCCTTCTCCCCCGCGTACCGGTTGTAGGCGGCGAACACGGTGGAGGGCGGGCAGACCGGGTCCATCAGCGCCACGCTGAAGAGCGTCGGCGCACTGGCACGCGGGGCGAAGTGCAGCCCGTCGAAGTAGTTCAGGGTGCGGAAGACCGCCTCCGGGTCGTGCCGCTGGTGGAAGCCGAGGTACTCGGCTATCTCCGGGTACGGGCCGGCGCTCGCGATGTCGGCGGCGCGGCGGTAATGGCACAGGAACGGCACATCGACGAGGGCGGCGGCCACCGCGTCCCCGGCCAGTCCGGCGGTGGACAGCGCCAGCCCGCCGCCCTGGCTGCCGCCCGCCACGACGATCCGGGACGGGTCGATGGCCGGGTGCTCGCGCAGCGCGTCCACCGCCCGGACGCAGTCGGTCATGATCCGGCGGTAGTAGTAGTGCTCCGGGTCCTGGATGCCGCGGGTCATGAAGCCGCGCACGTACTGGGGGCCGGGCGCCGGGTCGGGGTCGGGCGTCTCGTGGCCCTGGCCCCGGCTGTCCACCACCAGATGGGCGTAGCCGGCGGCGCTCCACAGCAGGTGTTCGGTGTACAGGCCCCGGCCGCCGCTGTACCCGATGTACTGCACCACCGCGGGCAGCGGGCCCCTGGCACCGCGCGGCAGCAGCAGCCAGCCGGCGACGGGCTGGCCGCCCCAGCCGGGGAAGCGGACGTCGAAGACGTCCACGGCGGTCAGCGGCGCGTCGGCCACCGGGGTGTAGACGGCAGGGCCGCCGGCGGCGGCGCGTGCGGTGGCCAGGGTGTCCGCCCAGAAGGTGTCGAAGTCGGCCGGGGCCGGCACCTCGGGGCGGTAGGCGCGCAGTTCATCGAGCGGGAGATCGGTCAGTGGCATGGGGCCTCTTTCTCGCGGGGTAAGGGGCAAGCGCTTACCGGTCCACACCCAAGCCGTTGTTCCCGCCCAGGTCAACGGGTGGATGATACGGATACGGGATGGAGTGGTTCGGTGACCCCGACGCCTGGCTGAGCCGGCTGGTGATCCAGCGCGGACTGGCCCTGATCTATCTGCTGGCCTTCCTCGCCGCGCTGCGCGAGTTCCGCCCGCTGGCCGGGGAGCGCGGCATCACCCCGGCGCCGCTGCTCCTGCGCCGCATCCGGTTCCGGGACGCGCCGGGCCTGTTCCACCTCGGCTACACCGACCGCCGGTTCACCGCCGTGGCCGGCACGGGCGCGGCGCTGTCGGCGGCGGTGGCGCTCGGCCTCGCCGACGCGGTGCCGCTGTGGACCTCGATGCTGCTGTGGACCGTGCTGTGGGCGCTGTACCTGTCGATCGTGAACATCGGGCAGAGCTGGTACGCCTTCGGCTGGGAGTCGCTGCTGCTGGAGGCGGGATTCGTGGCGGTCTTCCTCGGCAACGCCACGATCGCCCCGCCGGTCCCCACCCTGTATCTGCTGATCTGGCTGGTCTTCCGGATCGAACTGGGCGCCGGACTGATCAAATGGCGCGGCGACCGCTGCTGGCGGCAGCTCACCTGCCTCTACTACCACCACGAGACCCAGCCGATGCCCGGCCCGCTGAGCTGGTGGTTCCACCACCTCCCCCGCCCGCTGCACCGGGCGGAGGCCGCGGCCAACCACGTGGCCCAGCTCGTCGTCCCCTTCGCGCTGTTCGCGCCCCAGCCGGTGGGCAGCTGGGCGGCGGCCGTGGTGATCGTCACCCAGCTGTGGCTGATCGCCTCGGGGAACTTCGCCTGGCTGAACTGGCTGACGCTGCTGCTCGCGGTGGCCGCCGTGGACGGCGCCCTCGCCGCCCGCCACCTCCCGCTGCCCGCCCCGCCGGGCGGCCAGGGCGAGGCCCCGGTGTGGTTCGTGGTGCTGACCGGGGCGGCCACGCTGCTGATCGCGGTGCTCAGCTACTGGCCGGTGCGCAATCTCCTCTCCGCGGGACAGGCGATGAACCGGTCGTTCAACAGCCTCCATCTGGTGAACACCTACGGCGCCTTCGGCACGGTGACCCGGCAGCGCTACGAGGTGGTGCTGGAGGGCACCACCGACCGGGAACCGGCCGAGGACGGCACTTGGCGGGCGTACGAGTTCCACGGCAAACCGGGCGCGGTGGACCGCAGACCGCGCCAGTTCGCCCCGTTCCATCTGCGCCTGGACTGGCTGATGTGGTTCGCGGCGCTCACTCCCGGTTACCCGGCGCCCTGGCTGCCCCGGCTGATCGACCGGCTGCTGGCCGGCGACGCCGCGACCCTGCGCCTGCTGCGGGTGAACCCGTTTCCCGACGCCCCGCCCACGTACATCAGGGCCCGCCTGTACCGCTACCGCTTCACGACCCGCGCCGAGCGCCGCGCGACCCGGGCCTGGTGGCACCGGACGGACCTGGGGGACCACCTCCCGCCTCGCGCGAGCACTCACTGATATGCGGTATGGTTCTACTGCACGCCGACAGGGGGCAAAGCCCCAGGTCACACAAGGCACCGGGACGTGGCGCAGCTTGGTAGCGCACTTGACTGGGGGTCAAGGGGTCGCAGGTTCAAATCCTGTCGTCCCGACGGTGCGAAGGGCCTCCGGCCCGGGAGAATCTCCTGGGCCGGAGGCCCTTTCCGCGTTCCGTCCCCGGCGGCGGGCGCTTCCGTTCCGGCGGCCCCGGTTCCGGCGCTCGCGCGGGGACGGTTGACCGCGTCGTATCCGCTCGGAAAAACTGGTGGCACTTTTCGAGGGGAGCGAGCACGTGGTCAATTCACCTGTCGCCCCGGTTGACCTGGGGGATCCGGAACTCTACCGGAGCGGGAAACCGGAAGAACTGTGGGCGGAGCTGCGTGCGCAGTCGCCGGTGTGGCGCAGCACGGGTCCGTCCGGCGATTTCTGGGCGGTGCTGTCGTATTCCGAGATAGCCCGGGTGCTGCGGGATCCGGCGACGTTCGTGTCAGAACTCGGTATGCGTTTGGACCACAATCCGGCGGCCACCGGGGCCGCGGCGGGGACTTCACCGCCGTGGCCGCGCGGCTGCCCGTGGCGACGATCTGCGACATGCTCGGGGTCCCGCCCGCGGACTGGGACTCCATGCTGACCGCACCATGACCGCCTTCCGCGCGACCGCTGCGGCCGATCCGCTGGCGGCGGCCGAGGCGCACGTGGACATCCTGTCCTCCTTCCGAGGAAAAGGCGCCATGGAGGCGGGTAGCCGATATCCGGAAGGGGTTGATTCCACCAGGCCGAGGGCGTCGAGGGCGATCGGCCGCCGGGGCAGCGTCTCCTTGTCGAGTTCGAGTGCGGCCGCTACTTCCGCGGACGTCCCGTCGCGGCCGAGGAAAAAACTCAGCACCCCGTGGCGGTCCGCCAGATGCATGGCGTGCGTGGCGTACATTCCGGACACGGCACGCTCAAGCGCCTCCGGCAGCATTCCTCCACCCCCGCTGAACGGCACTCGCCGGACGCGGCACTACCCGAGCGATCGGAATGCCGAAAGCACGCGAATTGTGTCATTAATCGATTGACAGCGGAATCCGCGAGGGGTCCCAGCCTTTTCGGTGGTTGAGCCGACGATAACGGCGCACCGACAGCGTCCTCGCCCGGCAAATCGGCTACGGGCATGAGCACCTGGCCGGCCTGCCGGAACGGATCACGCTCCCCACCGACCGCCCCCGGCCCGCCGTACGCTCCTACACGGGCGAACTGACCCGGTTCGAACTGGACGAGGACCCGCGCCGCGTGGTGACCGGCCTGGCCCGCGACCCCGCGGAGGTCGTCTCTGCCACCGTCCTCCCCGGGGCCGGGCGCGCCGGCCGCCGCCAGCGGGTCGGCGCCATGGTCTGCGGCCTGCGCGACTACCTGGCTGACCGGATGCCCGCCCACATGGTGCCCTCCGCCGTCGTCGCCATCGCCGACATCCCCCTGACGGTCAAGGGGAACCCGACCACCGAGCCCTGCCCGCCCCCGACTTCGCCGAAAGCGGCCGCGCCCCGCGCACCCCGCAGGAAGAGGTCCGGATGGGCGAGGGGTTCCGCCCGGCCGTCCGCCGCGTGTGGTGCCGGGGCCGGGGCGGCCGGGTGCGTCCGGCAGCCGTCAGTCACCGCCGCCCAGCGCGCGCAGCACCTTGGCCTGTTCGACGTCGGTGCCCTCGGCGCGCAGGGACGCGGCCTCCTCCGCGCCGAAACCCGCCGCCCGCCAGGGCGCGACCTCGTCCAGCGGAATGCCCGCGCGCCACCAGCCGGCCATCAGGGCGAGGGCCGACTCGCCGTCGGCGAGCACCTTCTCCGCCTCGCCGACCGAGAAACCCAGGGCGAGGAAGATCCTGGCCTCGCCGGGGTCGATACCGCGCCGGGCCCAGGGCAGGGCCTCCTCGCCGGTCCAGCCCGACGCGACGAAGCCCCGGGCGACCGCGGCCGGGACGCCCTGGTGCAGCAGCGTCTTCATGGACGCGGCCCGTTCCTCGCCGAGGTTGTCCTTCGCGCTGTCCCGGCGCGGGTTGAGCAGCCGGTAGAGCCAGCTGCGGGGGGTGGGGCTCTCCCCCGCCAGGTGCCGTTCGGCGGCTTCTCGGGCGGAGTAGCCGAGTTCGCGCCAGCGGACCGCGTCGCGCGGGGTCATCCCGGCGCTCAGCCAGGTGTCGACGGTGTACGGGGTGGCGCCCGCGGTACGCCACTGCCGTGCCGAGTCCGGGGCGTAGACCCCGGAGGTGCGCCAGCGCACGGCCTCCTCGACGGCGAAGCCCTCGTCGATCCACCGGCGCGCCTCGGCCAGGGTGAATCCGTGTTCGGGCCACTGCGGCAGCGGCTCGGGGACCGGCGCGTACTCCGGCTCCTGCGCCGGTCCCCGGTGCTCCCTGTCCTTGTGCTCGTCCTTGTCCTTGTCCTTGTCGCGGCCGGGTTCGTCGTCGTCGCTGAATGCCACGGTCATGTCGGTCCCTCCTCCGGGATACGGGCGATGGCCGCCCAGTCGGGCGCGTGGCCGTCCTCGCCGATCAGGCAGACGACGACGTGCGGCCGGGGCCGCCGCTCCGGCCAGGGCGTCTGGCCGTCGGTGAGCACCACGACGAGGTCGGGCCGGGGGCGCAGGCCGGCGGCGGCCTCGATCCCGGCCCGCATGTCGGTGCCGCCGCCGCCGACGAGCCGGATGTCCTCGGCCCGGCGCACGACCTGGACCGGGTGCGGGTGCATGTCGCAGCACAGGGCGCGCAGCCGCCGGTTCGGGCCGGCCACGCCGGTGATGATGGCGGTGACCTCGGCGAGCAGCCGGTCGAGCACGGCGTTGGTGACCGAGCCCGAGGTGTCGATGACGAGCACGGTGTCCGGCACCGGGGAGACCAGCGCGGGCGGCACGATGTCGGTGTACGCGCCCGCCCGGCGGGACGGTCTGCGGTGGCTGAAGTCGGTGTTGCCTGCCACCGTGGACAGTCCCCGGCGGATCAGCGCGCCGAGGCGGGCCCGCCAGTTCACCGTGGGCGCCAGGCGCTCGCCGGCCCAGCGCTGCCAGCCGGAGGGGACCTCGCTGCGGGCGCTGATCCGGTCCTGGATGCCGACGGCGATGGAGCGTTCCAGCAGTTCCCTGTCCAGTTCGGACAGTCCCCCGCCGCCACCGGAGTCCTCGTAGGTGCGGGGCCGCCCGTCGGCGGCGCTGCCGCAGTCGATGGCGTCGGCCAGTGCCTTGCCGCCCCGGCCCATCGCGTCGGCCAGTACGTCCAGCATCGGGACGTACTCCTCGGCCATGCGGTTGGCGGGCAGCCCGAGGGCTTTCGGGGAGATGACCCCGTCCGGACCCGGCAGGTCCTCGGCCTCCAGGTCGTCGTTGATCTCGGCGTCGGCGGCCTGGTTCCAGCGGTGCGCCCGCTCGTCCCCGGCGAGCCCGGCCGCGTGCGTGCCGCCGCCGTCCTCCGGCCGTACCGGGGAGCGGCTCGCGTGCCGGCGGACGAGATGGCCGACGTGGTGGAGCAGCCACCAGCCGATCTCGGGCACCGGGGTGGCCAGCGCGGTCCCGGTCTCCAAGTGGACGTTCCACCGGGTGTCGGCGGGGAAGGCGCGGAACTCCGGGTCGGGCAGCGGCGCCCCGGTGGTGTCGTCGAGGGCGGCCTCGATGACCACCGGGTTGAGGGCGAACACCGCGGAGGCCAGGTACGGGGCGCGGTGGGCGGCCCACAGCCGGGCGGCGGCGAACCGGGCGAGGACCTCGGCCTCCCGCCCCGCCGGCCCCGCGGGATCGGCGGTCATGTCAGCAGCCCCGCCGCGCGCAGGACGGGCGCCAGCTCCAGCATGGTGGTGGGCAGCTTGGCGCCGCTGGGGCGCTGTCGGGCGAGTGCCCGGGCGGCGCTGGCCGCCACGTCGGGCGCGGTGCGGGCGACGCGGCCGACCACGGTCCAGGCCTGTTCCCACACGGGCGCACCACCCTCGGCGGCGACGTGGGCCACGAGCGAGCCGAGCAGCGCGTGCAGCCGGTCGACGCGGTCCGGGAGCGCGGCGTGCGGGTCGTTGAGCAGTTGCACCGGATCGGGCAGGTCGAGGTTGCGTACCCAGGAGAGCAGTTCGAACCCGGCGGCCTCGCCCACGGCGCCCAGGACCAGTTCGGCCAGCACGGCCTCCTCGGCGCCGCTGTGGGCGCAGGCGGCCAGGGCGCGGGCGGCCAGGTCCCAGCTGCGCGGGCTCGGCCAGCCGCGTCCGGCCCGGTCGGGGCTGTCCGGTACGGCGAGCACGAGTTCGGGGCGCACGCGCAGGAACGCGCCGACCGTGGCCCGGGATCCGGCGATCCCGGCCTCGGTGGGTGCCTCACCGCGGGCCAGCTCCGGCACGGTGAACCCGGCGGCCATGCCCTCGGCGATGTCGGCGGCGGAGACCTCCCAGTCGAGGTGGATGAGCCGGTTGGCCAGCGGCGCGGACAGATCCCAGCCGTCGGCGGCCTGTTCGGGCGGGTTGGCGGCGGCGACGATGCGGATCTCGGGCGGCAGCACCAGGTCGCCGACCGTGCGCTCCAGGACGACGCGCAGCATGGCGGCCTGGACGGCGGGCGGCGCGGTGGTCAGTTCGTCGAGGAACAGCATGCCGGTCCCGGAGCGGGCGAGCCGTTCCGCCCAGCGCGGCGGGGCGAACCAGGTGCCGCCGTCGCGGAGTACGGGGAGCCCGGAGAAGTCGCTCGGTTCGCGGATGGACCCGACGACGACTTCCACGGGCATGCCCAGGCTCTCCCCCAGGGCGACCACGGACGAGGTTTTCCCGGTGCCCGGGGCTCCCCAGAGGATGACGGGCAGATTGGCGGCCACGGCGACAGCGACCGCTTGCTGTGTAACGGATTGTGCACCCATGAGGGATTCACCGGATTCCTGTAGCACGGCACCATGTATCCGGATGCGCCCAGCTCGCACACCTCGACCCGGACAGCTTTCACCGGGCTCCGGCGCGAGCGCCGGGGCCGGATTCCGCTGCGAGAGGGGTCAGTCCTGGTTGCGGAACAGCCCCCGGCCGCCGTACTTCTTGTGCACGGCCTGCTTGCTGATGCCGAGGGCGGCGGCGATGTCGGCCCAGGTGCGGCCCTGCGTGCGGGCCCGCCGCACCAGCACCGCCTCCAGCCGCTCCATTTCGCGCCGCATCTCGGCGGCGGCGGCGAGCCCCGCCACGGGGTCCTCGCCCTTGGCCTCCCGTGCCAGCAGCACGAGCTGGTCGATCTCCATGCCTGTCATCCTAGGTTGACAGAGAGAGGCTGTCAACCAAAGTTGACCAACCTGCTCTGACCTGCGGAGACACCGTGATACCGCGCGCCGTGGCCGGGCGCGGGGGGGGGGGGGGGCGCACCCCCCACCCCACCCCCCCCCCGCCCGGCGGCCCCCACGCCGGCCGCACCGGGGGGGCAACAACACACCCCACGCCCCCCCGC
>NZ_JBHWJL010000165.1:0-11064 GCF_042731495.1 Streptomyces sp. NPDC059853 | reverse complement strand
CCGGAGCCCGCCGCCAGCCGGTGGTGCGGGCGGCGGCCGGGCCGCGCCCGCCTCCCGGCACGATCTCGATCAGGGCGGCGAGGGCCCGCGGCACCTCCACCGGCAGCGGACGCGGATCGTGCGGCGGCCGGTCGTCCACCAGGATCACCCGGGCCGGCCACGGACCGTCCCCCTCGGCCAGGGCGGCCAGCACCCGGTTCAGACAGGGGCGTCCCAGGGTCGGGATCACCACCGCGTACTCCGGGTCCGCGGCGCTCATGCCCGGCCCCCGCTCCCCGCGTACAGGCCCCGGCGGCGCACCACGAAGGGGCCGAGGGCCAGCAGGTCCACCGGCGAGGAACCGAAGCACTCCAGCGCGTCGCGCGGATCGTCGACCATCGGGCGGCCGGCGGTGTTGAGGGAGGTGTTCACCACCACCGGGAGCCCGGTCAGCTCCTCGAACCTGCTCAGCATCCGGGCCACCAGCGGCTCGCTGTCCGGATCGACCGTCTGGATGCGCGCGGTGCCGTCCACGTGCACCACGGCCGGGATGCGCTCCCGCCAGGCGGGCCTGACCTCGTGGACGAACAGCATGTACGGGCTGGGCAGCGGGCCTTCGAACAGGTCGGCCGCCCGGTCGGCCAGCACCATCGGCGCCACCGGGCGGAACTGTTCGCGGCCCTTGATGTCGTTCAGCCGCTCCAGATTGCCGGAGCGGCCGGGGTGGGCGAGCAGCGAGCGGTGCCCCAGCGCCCGAGGCCCGAACTCGGCGCGGCCCTGGAACCAGGCCACCGTCGCGTTCTGCGCCAGGGCCTCGGCCACCGTGGCCGCGACATCGGCCGGACGTTCGAAGGGCACCGCCGCGGTCTTCAGCCACGCCTCCAGCTCCGCCTCCGACCAGCCGCGCCCCAGGTCGGCGCCCGCCATCGGCCTGGCCGGCGCCGGGCCGGCGTCCGCCGCGTACCACAGCGCCCCGCCCAGTGCCGTACCGGCGTCGCCCGAGGCCGGCTGCACCCAGACCCGGGAGAACGGGCCCTCGGCCGCGATCCGGGAGTTGGCCACGCAGTTGAGCGCCACGCCGCCCGCCAGGGTCAGCGTCGTGTCATGGGTCTCGCCGTGCAGCCAGCGCACCAGGTCCAGCAGCGTCTCCTCCAGCACCGCCTGCCCGGCCGCCGCGAGATCGGCGTGCTCGGGTGTCCACGCCTCGCCGGGGCCACGGGCCGGGCACAGTTCGGCCCAGGGCACCCGGGCGGCCACGAAGCCGCCGTCGCCGGTGGGGTGGATACGGCGCCGCAGCTCGCCGAGGTAGCGGGAGCGGTTGCCGTAGGAGGCGAGCGCCATCACCTTGTACTCGTCGCTGGAGCGCAGGAAGCCCAGGTGCTCCGTCAGTTCCTCGTACATCAGCCCCAGCGAGTGGGGCAGCCGCTGCCCGTACAGCGGCTCCAGGCGCTGCCCGGTGCGGCGCGCCGCCAGGTGCGAGGTGGCCTCGCCGCGTCCGTCCAGCACCAGGACCGAGCAGTCCTCGGCGTCCGGCGCGGCGAAGGCGGAGGAGGCGGCGTGCGCCATGTGGTGCGGGACGAACCGCACCTGCGCGGGGTCGAGCCCGGGCAGCGCCTCGCACAGGAACGCGGGCGCCTGGCGGGCGTAGAGCTGGCGCAGATCGTCCCACGGGTCGTCGAGGCCGAGTTCCCGCGCGGGGTGGGCGAGCGCGGGGTCGTAGGAGTAGGTGACGGCGTCCAGGTCGGCCGGGCGCAGTCCGGCCTGGCTCAGGCACCAGGACGCCGCGCGCTCGGGAAGTTCCCAGGCGGCGAACGGCACCGGGCGTTTGCCGTGCTTGCGGCGGGAGAACCGTTCCTCTTCGGCGGCGGCCACCGTCTCCCCGTCGATCACCAGCGCCGCCGCCGGGTCGTGGAACAGGGCGTTGATACCGAGCACACGCATGGGACCTCCGCAACAGGCGTCGTTCGTCGGGGGGAGAGTGAGGAGCGGGTCAGTCGCCGCGCTCCCGGGCGCGGAACCACGCGATGGTGCGGGCCAGTCCGTCCGGCGCGGTCACCCGCGGCTCCCACTGGAGCTTGCCGCGCGCCAGGGTGATGTCCGGGCAGCGCACCATCGGGTCGTCGGTGGGGCGGTCGATCAGCCGGACGCCGGAGGAGGAGCCGGCCAGCCGGATGACCAGCTCGGCCAGGTCCAGCATGCTGATCTCGTCCGGGTTGCCGATGTTCACCGGGCCGCGCAGATCGGAGCCCGCCATCGCCAGGACGCCCGCGACCGTGTCCGCCACATAGGTGAGCGACCGCGTCTGGCGGCCGTCCCCGGTCACCGTCAGCGGCTCGCCGGCCAGCGCCTGCCGGATGAACGTCGGCACCGCGCGGCCGTCGTGGCCGCGCATCCGCGGGCCGTAGGTGTTGAACAGCCGGACGATCCCCGCGTCGATGCCGTGCACCTCGGCCTCCGCGACCGTCAGCGCCTCGGCGAACCGTTTCGCCTCGTCGTAGACACTGCGCGGGCCCACCGGGTTGACGTTGCCCCAGTAGCGTTCGCTCTGCGGATGCTCCAGCGGGTCGCCGTACACCTCCGAGGTGGACGCCAGGACGAACCTCGCCCCGTGCTCCCTGGCCAGGGCGAGGGCGTTGCGGGTGCCCAGGCTGCCGGTCTCCAGGGTGTGCAGCGGCAGCCGCAGATAGTCGGCGGGAGAGGCCGGCGAGGCGAAGTGCAGCACCAGGTCCACCGGCTGGGCCACCGAGAACGGCTCGGTGACGTCGGCGCGCAGCAGGGTGCAGCCGGGACGGCCGGTCAGGGCCCGGACGTGGTCGGGGTGCGCGGTGCACAGATCGTCGACACAGGTGACCTCGCTGCCCCGGTCGAGCAGTTCGGCACACAGATGAGAGCCGACGAACCCCGCTCCTCCGGTGACCACGGCATGCCGGTAGCGGGGTGCGTCGGGCCGGGACGGCTGGACCGCCGCGGCACGGTCCCGGGTGCCTCGCATGTCTTCTCCCTTCGATGACCACCGCCCCAAGTACCCGGACGAAAGTCCGACAAACAGGAGTTTTTCTTCGCGTGTGAGGTACCCGAACCGGTACGCATCCCCGACCCCGAAGAACAGGAGGGGCGACCGCGATGAGTGAGCACCCGGCCGAGCGTCACCCGAGCCCGGAGTTCCCGCAGCAGTCCCAGCAGCCGCCGGGAGCCACCGGGGAGATGGCCCCGCGGCCCGACCACGGCGAGGACAGTTACCGCGGCTGCGGCAGACTGCGGGAGCGGCGCGCGCTGATCACCGGCGGCGACTCGGGCATCGGCCGCGCCGTGGCCCTGGCCTTCGCCCGGGAGGGCGCGGATGTCCTCTTCACCCATCTGCCGGGCGAGACCGAGGACGCGCGGGAGACCGCCCGGCTGGTGACCGAGGCCGGCCGCCGGGCCGTCCCCGTGGAGTGCGACATCCGGTACGAGGAGCAGTGCCGGGCGCTGACCGACCGCATGGTGGCCGAGTTCGGCGGCCTGGACGTCCTGGTCAACAACGCCGCCCACCAGATGGCGCAGCCCGACAGCATCGAGGGCATCAGCACCGAGCAGTTCGACCAGGTGATGCGGACCAATCTGTACGGCATGTTCTGGCTGACGAAGATGTGCCTGCCTCATCTGAGCGAGGGCGGCAGCATCGTCAACACCACCTCGGTGCAGGGGTACCACCCCGGTCCGCACCTGCTGGACTACGCCATGACGAAGGGCGCCATCGTCACCTTCACCCACGGGCTGGCGAGCCATCTGGCGGAGCGCGGCATCCGGGTCAACGCGGTGGCCCCGGGCCCGGTGTGGACCCCGCTGATCCCCGCGACGCTGCCGGACACCAGCGAGTTCGGCGCCAAGTCCGCGTTCGGACGGCCCGCCCAGCCCGCCGAGATGGCCCCGGCGTACGTCTTCCTGGCCTCGCAGGACGCGTCGTTCATCACCGGCGAGATCGTCAACGCCACCGGCGGCGCCCCGCTGCCCTGACCGACCGACGACAACGAACAGGAGCCTGTATGAAAGCCGCCGTCTGGCACGGGAAACGGGACGTCCGCGTCGAGGAGGTCCCCGATCCGGTGATCCAGCAGTCCACCGACGCGCTGGTGCGCATCACCTCCACCGGGTTGTGCGGCTCGGACCTGCATCTGTACGAGGTCCTGGGGCCGTTCATGACCCCGGGCGACATCCTGGGCCACGAACCGCTGGGGGTGGTGGAGGAGACCGGGGCGGACGTCACCGGCATCGCGCCCGGCGACCGGGTGGTGGTGCCGTTCCAGATCGCCTGCGGCACCTGCTTCATGTGCCGGCGCGGACTGCAGACGCAGTGCGAGACCACCCAGGTGCGCGGGGAGGGCAGCGGGGCCGCGCTCTTCGGCTACACCAAGCTGTACGGCTCGGTGCCCGGCGCCCAGGCCGAGTACCTGCGGGTCCCGCAGGCCCAGTACGGGCCGGTCAAGGTGCCCGAGGGGGTGCCCGACGACCGGTATCTGTATCTGTCCGACGTGCTGCCGACCGCCTGGCAGGCCGTGGAGCACGCCGGGATCACCCCCGGCGGCTCGCTCGCCGTGCTCGGTCTCGGCCCGATCGGGGACATGGCCTGCCGGATCGCCCAGTACCGGGGGGCCGGGCAGGTCATCGGCATCGATCTGGTGCCCGAGCGGCTCTCCCGGGCGGCGGCCCGCGGCGTGCAGACGCTCGACCTGACCCTGCACGAGGACATCGGGGCCGCCGTCCGTGATCTCACCGCCGGGCGCGGGCCGGACGCCGTCATCGACGCGGTCGGCATGGAGGCGCACGGCAGCCCGGCCGGCTCCGCCCTCCAGTCGATCGCCGGACTGCTGCCGGACCGGCTGGCCGAGCGGATGGCGGGGAAGGCGGGCGTGGACCGGATGGCGGCCCTGTACACCGCCATCGACATCGTCCGGCGCGGGGGCACCATCGCGCTCAGCGGGGTCTACGGCGGCATGGCCGATCCGCTGCCGATGCTCACCCTCTTCGACAAGCAGATCGAGCTGCGGATGGGCCAGGCGAACGTGAAGCGCTGGATCCCGGAGATCCTGCCGCTGCTGGGGGCCGACGACCCGCTGGGGGTGGACGAGTTCGCCACCCACCATCTGCCGCTGGAGCAGGCGGCCGAGGCGTACGAGCGCTTCCAGCTGAAGGAGACCGGCAAGGTGATCCTCAAGCCCTGAGCGGCCGGGCGTCCCGCGCCGCGCCCCCGCCGCCGGATTCCGGCGGCGGGGGCGTGTGAGCAACGCCACCGGAGGCCCGCAGCCGTTGCGGGACAAGGCGGGCATCCCGTACCGGTCCGCCGGGGACGATCTTGGTCTTCCCGGCGGGCCGCCTTTCTGTCACGGTGGTCTGCGCCGAACGCGGTGCACCGAGGCCCGCGCCGCACGATCCGCCCGCCGGGCACCGGACACCCCCCATGCTTCCTCAGCGTCTCCGCCGCGCCCGGGGCCACAACCCCTGGCGCTCCCTGCGGTACCCCAGCATGCGCTGGTGGTCACTCGCCAACCTCGTCTCCAACGCCGGTACCTGGATGCAGCTCACGGTGCAGAGCCTCCTGGTGCTCCAGGTGACCGGCTCGGCCGCCATGACCGGGCTCTCGCTCGCGGTGCAGGCCGGGCCCGGGCTGCTGCTGGGTCTGCTCGGCGGCGCGGCCGTCGACGCCTGGCCGCGCAAGCTGACCGCCGCCGTCAGCCAGGTGGCCCTCGGCGCGGTCGGGTTCACCACCGCCGCGCTGGTCGCCCTCGATCTGCTGAACGTGCCCACGCTGCTGGCGCTGGCCGCCGTCACCGGCATCATCAGCACGGTGGACGGCCCGGCCTGCGCCCTGCTCGGCAACGACCTGGTGCCGCGCCGCGACGTGCCCTCGGCCATCGCGCTGGGCTCGGCGGTGCACAGCATCGGCCGGCTGGCCGGCACCGCGCTGGCCGGCGGCGCGGTCCTGCTCTTCGGCACCGCGTCCGCATTCGTGGCCAACGGCTTCTCCTTCGTCTTCGTCGCCGCCGTCATCCCGTTCCTGAAGCTCGTCGACCGGTCGGCCGAGGAACCGGAGCCGGTGCCCGTACCGCACGCGCAGCCGGCGGCGGGCCCGCCCGCCGAGGAGCCGGCGGGGCCGCGGCCGGGGGGCGGCGCCCGGGACGGGCTGCGCTTCTTCCTGCGCCGGCCGCAGCTGGTGCTGCTCGCCGCCATCACGGCGCTCAGCTCGGTCTTCGGCCGCAACTACACCCTCACCCTGGCCGTGCTGGTCACCGGCCCGCTGGCCGGCGGTGCCGGCTCCTTCGGCACGGTCTCCACCGCGCTGGCCGTCGGCGGCATCGCCGGAGCCCTGCTCGCCGGAGTGCTCCAGCGGCCCTCGGTGCGCCTGGTCGCCGCCATGTCGGCCATCGGCGCCGCGTTCCAGATCGCCGCCGGGCTCTCCCCCACCCTCGGCCTGCTGGTCCTGCTGGTCATCCCCATGGCGATCGTGGAGTCCATCTCGGACACCGCGGGCACCACCGTGCTCCAGACGGACCCGCCCCCGGCCATGCGCGGCCGGGTGCTGGGCGTGTGGCGCAGCCTGAGCACCGGCTGGGGGCTGGTGGGGCCGCCCGCCATCGGGCTGCTCATGGAGTGGACCGGGCCCCGGGCGGCGCTGGTGACCGGCGGTCTGCTGGTGGCGCTCCCGGCGGCGGCCGGTCTCGCGGTGCACGCCCGCCGGACGCGCCGGGCCGCTACCGGGGCCGTGGAGCGGACGCAGCCGGTCGCGGCCCCGGAGCCGGTGGAGCCGGTGGAACCGGGCGCGCCGGTGGAACCGGTCCGGGTGCCCGTCCCCGGTCAGCTGTCCGGCCAGGGCGACCGCGTACCGGCCGCCGCCGTCCCCCTGGGCTGACCGGCGGCCCGCCGGCGGCGACGGGAGCGGGCCCGGCGGCCCGCTCCCGCACGTCGTCCGCCGCCGCTCAGTGCTTGGACCTCGCCGCGTTGATGGCGTCCCGGGTGCGGTCGACCATCGACACGAAGGGGCCGACCGCCCACTGGGCCGCCGGTTTGCCCGCCGCCGTGGGATGCGGATGAGTCGGCGCGGTGGCCTCGGCGACCCGCAGACTGGAGCCCATCTGCTTCAGCTGGTCCTCGCTCCGCCCGGCCCGGATGGCCGGGAACTCCTCGCGCTCCTCCTGGTCGGCATGCTCGGCGACCGCTCGTTCGAACTCGGCGAACTTCCGCTCGAACTCGGCGGACTCCAGGTCCATCTTCTCCAGCTGGGCCAGGACCTTGTTCGCCTCCGCCTCCTCCTGGTTGCGTGCCTCGGCCTCCGCCGCGCCCGCCGTCTTCTTCGCCACCGGGCGGACGATCATCTCCTCGGCGGTCTCGTGGACGGCGAGCAGCACCCGCAGCTGGTCGAACGCCTCCCTGCGGTCGTCGCCGTGAGCCGCCCGCACCTGGGTGAAGAGGTCCCGGATCCGGGCGTGCTGCTCCAGCAGCATGCCCACCACATCGCCCTCGGGCAGCTGCCCGGCCTGCTCCCGCTCCTCGTCGGCCCTGCTCATGTGCCTCAACTCCTCCGTGTCGACAACGGGTACCGCTGCACGCCGGAAAGCCCGGTGACGGGCCGAGCCGGACGGTGGGACCGGCCGCGTTCCCCTCCGCCGACCGGGTGTCGCGCAGCCGCAGCCGGGTACCCGGACCAGCGGCGATCAACCATGCCCGCACCGTTTTCCGGAAGGAAGAGACCCCCTATGCGCGTCGTCATCGTGGGCGCCACCGGGAACGTCGGCAGTGCCGTCGTCCGCGCGCTGGCCGCCGATCCCGCCGTCACCTCCATCACCGGACTGGCCCGCCGGAAACCGCGATGGCAGGCGGACAAGACCACCTGGCGGCAGGTCGATCTGCGCGCCTCCGACGGGGACGGGCCGCCGCTCGCCGACCTGTTCCGGGGTGCCGAGGCGGTCGTCCACCTGGCCTGGCTGATCCAGCCCACCCGCGACCCGGCCGAGACCTGGCGCACCAATGTGCTGGGCACCGCCCGGGTGCTCAGGGCGGTGGCCGCCGCCCGGGTGCCGGCCCTGATCTGCGCCTCCTCGGTGGCCGCCTACTCCCCCGGGCCCACCGACCGGGCGGTGGACGAGAGCTGGCCCACCCACGGCTGGCCCACCTCCGCCTACAGCCGGGAGAAGGCGTACGTGGAGCGCATGCTGGACACCTTCGAGGCGGAGCACCCGGACACCCGCGTGGTCCGGATGCGCCCCGGCTTCCTGTTCTCCCGCGCCTCCGCCGCGCAGCAGCGCCGCTACTTCGTCGGCCCGCTGCTGTTCGGGCCGCTGGCCCGCCCCGAGCTGAGCCCGGTCGTCCCCGATGTCGCCGGGCTGCGCTTCCAGGTGCTGCACACCGACGACGCCGCCGACGCCTACCGGCGTGCCCTCACCCGGCCCGTCCACGGCGCCTTCAACCTCGCCGCCGAGCCCGTCCTCGACCCCGCCGAGCTCGCCCGGATCTTCCACGCCCGGCGGCTGAAGCTGCCGCCGGCGCTGCTGCGGGCCGCCGTCGCCGGAGCCTGGCACGGCCGGCTCACCCCCGCCTCGCCCGGGCTGCTGGACACCCTGCTGCGGCTGCCCGTCATGGACTGCGCGCGGGCCCACAGCGAACTCGGCTGGCAGCCGCGGCACGACGCGGAGGCGGCGCTGCGCGCCCTGGTGGACGGCCTGCGCCACAACGCCGGGGCACCGACCCCGCCGCTGGACCCCCACCCGCCCGGTGGCCGGCTCCGCGAGTTCGCCACCGGCGTCGGACAGCGGCCCTGACCTGATCCCGAACGAAAGGAGCGACGTCCATGACGTCCTACGGGTACTTCCTGGCCAGCGAGGACCACGGCCCCCGCGCCCTGGTGGAACAGGCGCAGGCCGCCGAGGCGGCCGGCTTCCGCTCCCTGTGGATCTCCGACCACTACCACCCCTGGCTGGAGGCGCAGGGGCACAGCCCGTTCGTCTGGACCACCATCGGGGCGCTCGCCCAGGCCACGGCGCTGCCGGTGGCCACCGCCGTGACCTGCCCGTCGGTCCGGGTCCACCCGGCCGTCATCGCCCAGGCGGCCGCCACCAGCGGGGCGCTGCTCCAGGGCCGCTTCCGGCTCGGCGTGGGCACCGGCGAGGCCCTGAACGAGCACATCCTCGGCGACGCCTGGCCCGAGGCGTCCGTCCGGCTGGAGATGCTGGAGGAGGCGGTCGAGGTGATCCGCGCCCTCTTCACCGGCAAGCGGATCAGCCACCGGGGCCGGCACTACACGGTGGAGAACGCCAGGCTGTACACGCTGCCGGACGAGCCGGTGCCGATCGACGTGTCCGGGTACGCGCCCGCCGCCACCGAGCTGGCGGCCAGGATCGGCGACGGCTTCGTCACCATGGGGCCGGAGGGCGATCTGCTGCGCCGGTTCCGGTCCGCGGGCGGCGAAGGCCGGCCGACCGGCTGCGCCATCAAGGTCTGCTACGACACCGACCGCGGCCGCGCGGCCCGTACCGTGCTGGAGCGCTGGCCCAATCTGTTCCTGCCCGGCGAACTGGCCGCCCTGCTGCCGGAGCCGAAGCACTTCGAGCAGGCCACCCAGCTGGTGACGGAGCAGCAGATCGCGGGCGGCTCCATGCCCCTGGGCGACGACCCCGAGGAGCACATCCGGGCACTGGCGGAGTGCCGGGACGCCGGGTTCGACGAGGTGTACGTCAGCCAGATCGGCCCGGACATGGACGGGTTCTTCGAGTTCTACCGCACCCGGGTGCTGCCCGCGCTGGACTGAGCGGGAGCGCGGCGCGCGCCGCCCGGGGCGTCAGCCGGGCCGGGCGGCGAAGCGCAGCGCGGTGTGGTCCAGGGTGGCCGGGAGCGGCCGGCCGGGGCCGGGACGCAGCGCCGAGACCGTCCGGTAGCGGGTGGCCGCCAGCAGTCCGGCCAGCCAGTGACCGGCCGTCAGCAGCACCACCTGCTCCCCCGGGCAGCCGGCCGGCCCCGCGCTGAACGGCACCAGCGCGGGGTTGCCGGCCGCCGTGCCGTCCCGCCAGATGTCCGGGTCGAAACGGTCGCGGTAGCCGGTGGGCGGCTCGGCCCGGTGGAAGTAGGGCGTGTAGGCGGCGAACGCCGTGCCGGGCGGCACCACCGTGCCGTACCAGCGGGTGGCCCGGGTGGACTCGCGCAGCAGCACCGGGGTGGTGGGCCACAGCCGCACCGCCTCCAGGACCGCAGCGCGGGTCCGCGGCAGCGGGGCGACGGGCTCGCGTCCGGTGCCCGGCCAGGGGGCGGCCGTCTCGGCGCGGACCTCGGCCTCCCGCTCGGGGTGGCAGGTGAGCAGGGCCAGCGTGCGCAGGGTGGCGGCGCCGGCCGCGTCGAAGGCGAACAGCCAGTGCGGCACCTGGTGCACCGGGTCCACCCCGTGGTCGCGGGCGGCGGACCCCTCGCGCAGCGCGCCCGCGAGCGAGTCGGCGTCCGCGCGGTCGATCGCGGTGCGCAGCCGGTCGAGGAACGCGGCCCGCAGCCGGTCGCGGCGGGGCGCCAGCATCGACCAGTTGCCGGTGGAGCGGAGCCGGTCGAGCAGGCCGATCAGGGCGGTGTCACCGGCGGCGGCGTCTCCGAGGACCAGCCGGCGTACCGACCGCCACCAGCCGGCCGCGAACCCCTCCCAGTCCAGTTGGCCCTCGGCGCGGGCGCGTTCGGCCACCGCGGCGGCCTCCTGGTGGACGCGGGCGGTCAGGGCCGGGGCCAGCCGGTGCTCGGGCCGGTCGCTGTCCAGGGCCTCCTCGTTGGCGCGGCGCCGCGCGGCCCGTTCCGGCCCCGGGGTGATCAGCGAGCCGTGCGGCTGGAACTGTTCCAGGGCCCGGCGCTTCTCCCAGGACGCCGGGGTGAAGGGGTCGGGTGTCTCGCGCAGCAGCCGCGCCAGGTCGTCCGGGTCGAGCAGCAGGACGAGCGAGCGGCCCGCCACGCGCAGCCGCAGCGGCCGGGGCCCGTACCGGTCCCGCAGGTCCAGCAGCTGGTTGATGGCCGCCCGGTCGGTGTGCAGCCGCTCGGCCAGGGACATCGCCCACGGGCGGCGTCTGATCAGTCCCTCAGTGGCGC
>NZ_JBHWJL010000164.1:0-11161 GCF_042731495.1 Streptomyces sp. NPDC059853 | reverse complement strand
ATCCCCGGCGTCCTTGAGCGCCCCCGCGTCCCGGCACAGCGCGCGGGCCGCCCGCAGATCCACCGCCATGCGGGTGATCAGCCGCTGGATCAGCTGGTGTTCGCCCAGCAGCGCCCCGCCCTGGCGGCGCCCGGCCGCGTGCCGGACGCTGCCCTCCAGGGCCGCCGCGATGATGCCGGTGGACCCACTGGCCACCGAGTGCCGGCCGATGTCCAGCACCCCGGTGGCGATCGCGGTCCCCATGCCCTCCGCACCGAGCAGCGCCGCCCCCGGCAGCCGGGCGCCCTCGAACCGGACCTCGGCGGTCAGCGCGGCCCGGGTGCCCAGCAGCCCGCGCACCGGGGTACGGGAGACGCCCGGCGCGCCGGCCTCCACCAGGAACGCGCTGACCCCGCGCCCGGTGCGGGCGAACACCAGGAACACCTCCGCGCGTTCACCGCCGGTCACCCACTTCTTGTGCCCGTCCAGCAGCCAGCCGCCGCCCGGCGCGGGCCGGGCGGACGCCTCCACGGCGGTGAAGTCCGAGCCGGCCGCGGCCTCCGTCAGACAGAACGCGCCCAGCGCCGCCCCCGCCGTCAGCGGCTCCAGCCACCGCGCGCGCAGCGCGTCCGAACCCCAGCGGTCCACCGCGTACAGGGCCATGCTGTGCACCGTCAGCAGGCTGCGCAGCGACGAGCAGCCGCGCCCGATCTCCTCGTGCAGCGCCGCGAACTCCACCATGGAGCCGGTGCGCACCGCACCCCACCAGCCGTGCTCCGCGACCGCGCCGAGCAGCCACTCGGGAAGGGCCTCGTCCCGGTCGAACGCGTCGGCGTGCGGGACCAGTTCGGTGTCGACAAAGGCACGGGCACCGGCCGTGCCGGGCGGCGCGGCCGTGCTCACGCCTCACCGACCGAGGCGGCGTCCGGCGTGCGCAGCCGCCCGACCAGGGCGGACATGGCCGACACGGTACGGAAGTTGTCCAGGGACATCTCCTCGTTGGGGATCCGCAGCCCGAACTCCTTCTCCAGGAACATCACCAGCTCCATGGCGAAGAGGGAGTTGACGAAGCCCAGGGTGAAGATGTCCACGTCGTCGTCGAGTTCGACACCGGGGAAGCGGCTGAGCACGAAGTCCCGGATGGTGCGGCCGGTCTGTTCCGACATTCCGTCTCCTAGAGCAGATAGCGATGAGCGAGGTGGCAGGGAGGACGTCAGGCGGCGTCGGCGTAACGGAAGAAGCCCTCGCCCGACTTGCGGCCGTGCAGGCCGGCGTCGACCATCCGCTGGAGCAGCGGGCACGGCCGGTACTTGCTGTCCTGGAAGTTCTCGTACAGCACGTCGATGCTGTAGAGGATGGTGTCCAGGCCGATCAGGTCGGCGGTGGCCAGCGGGCCCATGGTGTGGCCGAAGCACTCGGTGAAGATCCGGTCGACCTGCTCGGCCGTCGCCACCCCGTCGGCCACCAGGAACACGGCCTCGTTGATGGTGAGCATCAGCACCCGGTTGGACACGAAGCCGGGGGAGTCGTTGACCAGGACCCCGCTCTTGCCGACGCTGCCCAGCAGGGCCTGGGCGGTGTCGATGGTCTGCTGCGAGGTGTGCCAGCCCTTGATGACCTCCACGGTGCTCTTCATCGGCACCGGGTTCATGAAGTGCATGCCGAGCACCCGGTCGGGACGGCCGGTCCTGGCGGCCACCTTGGTGATGGGGATCGCCGAGGTGTTCACCGCGAACACCGTCTCCGGCCGGCACACCGCGTCCAGCTGCGGGTACAGCTCCCGCTTGAGCCCCCAGTTCTCGGTGATGTTCTCCACCAGGAACTCCACCTCGCCCAGCTCCGCCAGATCGGTGGAGTACGTCACCCGCCGGGTCATGTCCGCCCGCCGCGGCCCGGTGGCGCCCAGCAGCGCGCCGAACCGCTCGTACCGCTCGATCTCCGCCCGCGCCCGGTCCAGCGCCTCCTTGCTGCGGTCGGTGAGCACCACCTCGTGGCCGTGCTCGGTCAGGTTCTGGGTGAGCCCGGTGCCCATGACCCCGGCACCCACCACTCCGACACGTGTCATACCGATGCCCCTCTCAGCGTTGCGGGTTTGGTCGCGGCCGGCGCCTGCGCGGCGCTGTCGGCCGATCGGGCCAGGCGCACCACCTCGCGGACGGTCGGCGCCTCGTACAGCACATGCGGCGGCAGCCACGGGCACTCCAGCGCGGCCCGCATGCGGTGCACCAGGTCCACGCCCAGCAGCGAGTTGCCGCCCAGCTCGAAGAAGTCGTCGTCGGCGCCGACCCCCTCGACCCCCAGCACCCGGCCCCACAGCTCGGCCACCGTGCTCTCCTCGCCCTCGGCCGGCTCGGCGTACGGCACCGCCAGGGCGGGACGCGGGTGCCGGGCGCCCGGGGTGTCCCCGGCGCGGCCGGCCAGCTGGGCCAGGTCGAGTCCCGCGGTGATCGAGGCCAGCTCGCCGATGTCCTGCGAGCAGACCACGACCTGCTGGTCCTCGCCGTCCAGCACCTTCAGCAGGGCCTGCCAGCCCTCGTCGAAGGTGATGCCGATCCGCTCCCGGTTGGCCCGCAGGAACGCGGTGGTCGACGCGTCGAAACCGGCCAGCGCCATGTCCCAGGCGTTCCAGCGCCACTCGCCCCAGTCGATCGTCACCACCCGGGGGCCGCCGCTCGCGTTGGCGGCGGCACCGGCGTGCGCGCCGAGCGCCGCGTTGGCCGCGCAGTAGTCCGCCTGGCCGGGGCCGCCGCCGGTGACAGCCGCGGTCGAGGAGAACAGCACCAGGAAGTCCACCTGTTCGCGGGCCAGCCGCTCGCGCAGCACCTGCGCGCCGGCCAGCTTGGGACGCAGCACCGCCGTGGCCTCCTCGGCGGTCTTGAACTGCATGACGCCGAGGCCCGGTACGCCGGCGGCGTGCAGGACGCCGTCCAGCCGGCCGAAGCGCTCCAGCGCCGCGTCCACCGCCCGGTCCACCGCGCCGGGGTCGGCGGCGTCCATCGCCACCACCAGCACCTGGGCGCCGGCCCGCTCCAGATCGCGCACCAGCTCGATCCGGCGCACGGTCTCCGCGTCGGTGCCGGGGTCGGCGGTCAGCCGGTCCCAGTCGGCGCGGTCCGGCAGGGCGGAGCGGCCGGCCAGCACCAGGCGGGCCCGTACCGAGGACGCCAGCCGCGCCGCCATCGCCCCGCCGATGCCGCCGAGGCCACCGGTGATCAGATAGACGCCCTCCTCCCGCAGCACCGCGCCCGGCTCGGGCGCCGGACGGGACGGCAGCGGGCTGTGCGTGGTGGTCCAGCGGCGCCTGCCGCGCAGCGCCAGCTGCCGCTCGCCGGGCAGCGGGGGCTCCCCGGTCAGCTCGGGCAGCAGCCGGCCGGCCAGCGTGGCGGCCGCCTTCCTGCCGCGCGGCGCGGTGACGTCGATGTGCCGCACATCCAGCCCCGGGTACTCCAGCGGGGCCACCTTGCACGGGCCGGTCGCGGTCGCCTTGGCCGGATCGACCGGCTCGCCGCCGGTGACGTCGAACGCCCCCGCCGTGACGACCGCGAGGCCCCGCGGCGCCGCGGCGCCCGCCCCGCCGGCCGCCTGGAGCAGCGCGAGCAGCGAGTGGAACGCCGACCGGGCGCGGTCGGTGCCGCCGAGCGCGCCGGGCACCGGGTCCACCCCCCACAGGTGCGCCACCCGCAGCGGACCGGCGTCCTCGGCGTGCAGGGCCGCCAGCAGTTCGCTCCACTGCCCGGCGTCGGCCGGGTCCAGGGTGAACGCGCCGGGCCCGGTCCGGGTGAGCGGGCTGCCCGGGGCCCCCGGGGTGGCCAGCACGGTGGTGGCGCCCGCCGTCCGCAGCCGGGAGGCGAGGGCCGGGGCGAGCCCGGCCGCGTCCGCCAGCAGCAGCCAGCGTCCGGTGGCCCCGGCCGCCGCGCGCGGCGGCAGCTGCCGCCAGCCCGGCACCGCGAGCCACCGGTCGGCGGGGAGCTTGGGGAGCGCCGCCAGCCGGCTGCCCGGGCTGCCGCCGGAGGCCGCGGGCGTACGGGTGCCGCCCAGCGGCCGGTCGGGTGTGTCGATCCAGTAGCGGGAGCGCTGGAACGGGTAGGTGGGCAGCGGCACCCGGTTGCGTATCTCGCCGTCGTGGTACGCGTCCCAGTCCACCACCGCGCCCAGCACCCAGGCCCGGGCGAGCGCGCCGTGAGCGGCGGTGACCGCCTCGTGCCGGCGGGCCCGGCCGGGGAGCACCCGGACCACGGTGCCGGACACGTCCTCCGCCTCCGCCGCCGGGCCGGGGCCCAGTACCAGCAGCAACCGGTCCGGGTCGGCGGGCGGTTCACCGGCCGCGGTGTCCTCGGCCAGCAGCAGCCGCGCCCAGTGCGCGGGATCGGTGGCGGTCGTGGCGTCCGGCGCCGCCCCGGGCAGCCGGGGCGCGGAAAGGGCGACCTTGGCGCGGATCCAGGACGTCAGCGCCTCGGCCCGGTCCCCGGATCCGCCGCTCTCCCCGGCGGCGGTCCTGGCGTGCTCGGCCAGGACGGCGAGCGCGTCCTGAAGGGACATCACCCCCGCCACCACGGCGGCCGTCAGCCCGCCGACGCCCTGGCCGCGCACCGTGTCGGGGCGCAGCCCCCACCCGGCGAACAGGGCGGCCAGCGCGTACTGGGCGGTGAACACCGCCGCCGCCTCCACCCCCGGGTCGGCCGGCTCGTCGGCCGCGCCGGTGATCAGCTCCAGCACATCGGTGCCCAGCAGCGGCCGCAGCACCTCCCGGCAGCCGTCCACGGCGGTGCGGTACGCCTCCTCGGTGCGGTACAGACCGGCCGCCGCGCCCGGGTACCAGGCGGCGGCACCGGGGAAGTGGTAGCCGACCGGGCGTTCCCGCAGCCGCTCGCGCCGTTCGTAGCCCTCGCCCGCGCCGCTCTCCAGCGCCCGCAGCGCGTCCTCGGTGCCGCGCACCACCAGGGCGCGCCGCTCGTCGAACCGCTGCCGGCCCACCTGGAGGGTGAACGCGACGTCCGCCAGCGACAGCCGCGGGGTGCGGCGCAGATGGCGGGCCAGGTCGCGCCCGGCCGCGTCCAGGGCCTCGCGGCTGCGGGCCGACAGGGTGAGGATCTGGACGTCGCGGCCCGGGGATCCGGCCCGCCGCGGCGGCGCCTCCTGGAGCACCACGTGCACATTGGTGCCGCCCATGCCCAGCGAGTTGATGCCCGCGATCCGGGGCCGGCCGGCGGGCGACTCCCACGGGGTCAGTTCGGTGTTGACGCGGAACGGGCCGTTCTCGAAGTCGATCTCGGGGTTGGGGGTGGTGTAGTGCAGGCTCGGCGGCAGCTGCCGGTGCTGGAGGGCGAGCACGGTCTTGATCAGCCCGGTGGCGCCCGCCGCCCGGTCCAGATGCCCGAGGTTGGTCTTCACCGACCCGACCCGGCAGTTGCCCGCCGGAGCCCCGGCGAACGCCCGGCCGAGCGCCGACATCTCGATGGGGTCGCCCAGTTCGGTGGCGGTGCCGTGCGCCTCGACGTAGCTCACCTCCGCCGGGTGCACCCCGGCGTCGGCGAGCGCCCGGCTGATGACCTCGGCCTGGCCGCGCACGCTGGGCGCGGTGAACCCGACCTTCAGCGAACCGTCGTTGTTGACCGCCGAGCCCCGGATGACGGCCGCCACCGGGTCGCCGTCGGCCAGCGCCCGCGACAGCCGCTTCAGCAGCACCACGGCCGCGCCGTCGCCGAAGATCGAGCCCCGGGCGGCGGCGTCGAAGGTCCGTACGTGCCCGTCGGGGGACTCCATGCCGCCCTCCTGGAACACATGGCCCACCCGGTCCGGCACCCGGACCGACACCCCGCCGGCCAGCGCCATGTCGCACTCGCCGGCCAGCAGGGCGCGGGCCGCGAGGTGGGTGGCCACCAGGGAGGTGGAGCAGAAGGTCTGCACGCCCAGCGAGGGGCCGGACAGATTGAAGCGGTAGGAGACGTTGGTGGTCAGCGCGTCCTTGTCGTTGCTGATGACCACCTGGTACTCGTTGACGGACGCGGCCGTCTCCGGGTCCTCGTAGAGCTTGCGGATGTAGGTGGAGATGTTGGCGCCGCCGTACACGGCCACCGAGCGCGGCCGGTCGCCGTCGCCGTACCCGGCGCTCTCCAGCGCCTCCCAGCAGCACTCCAGGAAGAGCCGCTGCTGCGGGTCGAGGAGCCGGGCCTCGCGCGGGTTGTAGCCGAAGAACTCGGCGTCGAACATGGCCACGTCGTCCAGCACCGGGCGGGCCCGGACGTAGTCGGGGCGGGCCACCTGTTCGGCGGGCACCCCGGCGGCGACCAGTTCCTCCTCGGTGAAGAAGGAGATGGTCTCCTCGCCGTCCCGCAGCACCTGCCAGAACCGCTCCAGGTCCGCGGCGCCGGGGAAGCGGCCGGCCATCCCGATGATGGCGATCGCGTCGTCGTCGGCCGGTTCGGCGGCGGCGGGCGCGGCGGGCGTGACCTGCGGAGCGGGGGCGGGTACGAGGGCCGCTGTCGCGGGTGCGGCGGGCACGGCCGGTGCGGCGGGGGCGACCGGTGCGGGCGGCGGCGCGGCGGCCGGGGTGGCGGCCGCTGTGGCGCCCGCCCCCCGCTCCCGCAGATAGGCCGCCATGGCGCCGATGGTCGGCGCCTCGAACAGCGCCACCGCGGGCAGCGTCAGCCCGAACTCCTTGCCGATGGAGTTCATCAGCTGCATCCCGATCAGCGAATTGCCGCCCAGGTCGAAGAAGTTGTCGTGGGTGCCGACCTCGGCGCTGCCCAGCGCGACGCGCCACTGCGCGGCCAGCCGCCGTTCGATGTCCGCACCGCCCGCCGTCGCCTCCGCGCCCGGCCGGGCGAACGGGTCCGCGCCGGCCGGCACCGGCGCGGCGGCCGGGGCGGCGGTCTGCTGGGCGCCGCCGGTCCAGGCCGCCAGCCGGGCGGCGAGATCGCCCTGGGCGACCACCAGCTGTCCGGCGGTGCCCAGCACCCGGTCCAGGACGGCGAGCCCCTGCTCCGGCGTGAACGCGTACCGGTTCAGGGAGTCGCCGATCCCGCCCTTGCCCGGCCCGTCCACGGTGGAGCGCCAGGTGTCCCAGGCGATGCTCTGCCACCCCGGCCGGCCCCGCGCGCCCATCTCCTGCGCGAACCGGTCGAGGAACGCGTTGGCCGCCGCGTACGCGCTGAACCCGAGGCCGCCGAGCACCGCCGACATCGACGACATCAGCAGGACGAAGTCCGGCCGCTCGCCCTCCAGCGCCTCGGCCAGCGCGGTGGTGCCGCGGACCTTCGCGTCGAAGTGCGCCGTCACCTGGGCGTCCGTCAGCCCGGCGATGGGCGCGAACACCTCCGCGTCGGTCAGCCCCGCCGCGTGCACCACGCCCGTCAGCGGGCCGAACGCGGCCCGTCCCTCGGCGATCGCCGCGCGCAGCGCCACCGGATCGGCCGCGTCGGCGGCCCGCACCAGCACCCGTGCGCCGCGCCGCTCCAGGTCCAGCACCCCGCGCACCCGCCGGACCAGGGCCGTCTGCGGCCCGGTCAGCAGCGCCTCCCACTCGGCGCGCGGCGGCAGGCCCGAGCGGCCGGTGAGCACCAGGCCGATGCCCGGCGCCCGGTCCGCCAGATGCCCGGCGATGACCAGGCCGAGCGAGCCGAGCCCCCCGGTGATCAGGACGGCGCCGTCCGCGCGCGGTGCCACCGGCGGGCGGGCCGGGGGCGGGGCCGGCCGGTGCCGCAGCACGGAGCGCGCTCCGTCCCGCACGGCCACCATGGTCTCGGCGCCGGTCCGGGCGAGTTCGGCGGCGACCTCGGCCGCCTGCCGCCCGGCCGCGCCGGGGTCCCCGGCCGGGGCCAGGTCGAGCAGCCGGCAGGACCAGCCCGGGTACTCCTGCGGGAGGGTCAGTGCCGGGCCGGTCAGGGTCGCCTTGCCGGAGTCGGCCGGCTCGCCCGGCCGCACGGCCTGCGCCCCGTCGGTGACGACCAGCCACCGCACGGGCTCGCGCACCCGGTCCGCCAGGGCGGCGGCGGCCCGCACCACCGCGGTGAAGCCGAGGTCCTGGGCCCGCTCGGGGGCGGGCCGGGTGTCCCCGGTGAGCGACCACAGCTGCACCACGGTGCGCGGCAGCCGCTCCGGCGGCAGGTCGGCGAGCAGCCGGGCGTGGTCCCCGGCGTCCCCGGGCCGCACCGTGTACCGGCCGTCGCCGGTGCGCGCGAACGCCGCGCCTTCGGTGACCAGGACGCTCGGGCCGCTCTCCCGCAGCAGCTCCGCCAGCCGTTCGCCGACGCCGAGCCGGTCGGCGTAGATCAGGAACGGGCCGGCGGGCGCCGCGGCGGCCCCGGCGTCCGGCTCCCACACCGGGGCCCACACCCCGGGCTCCGGGGGAGCGGAGCCGGCGGCGGGCGCCGCCTCCCGCGCGGTGGACGTGGTGGACGCGGTGGGCTCGGGCCACAGCCGCTGATGCGCGAACGGATAGCCGTCCAGGGTCACCACCCGGCCGCTGTCCCCGCCCGGCGCGAACTCCACCGGCACCCCGCGCTCCCACAGCCGCGCCAGCGTCGCGGCCACCAGGGCGCCGGGAGTACGCCGGTCGGCGGCGCCGGGCAGCGTCGGCAGCGCGGTCAGCTCGCCCGCCGCCCCCTCGGCGGTCGCGATCTGGGTGGCGAAGCTGGCCAACTGCCCCGGGCCCGCCTCCAGCAGCACCCGCGGCCGGCCGTCCGCCAGCCGCCGCACACCCTCCGCGAACCGGACCGTGCCGCACAGATGCCGCGCCCAGTACCCCGGGTCGCGGGCCTCCTCCTCGGTGATCCAGTCGCCCGTCACATTGGAGACATAGGGCACCCGGGGCGCGTTGCGCGGCACCGAGGCGACCAGCGCCTCCAGTTCGGCGGCCCGGTCGGCCAGCAGCGGATGGTGCATCGCCCGGTCGGTCCCGATGCGCAGGAACGCCACCCGCTCGGCGCGCAGCCGCTCCTCGAAGGCCGTCACCGCGTCCACCGGTCCGCTCACCACAGCGGTCAGCGGGCCGTTGGTGGCCGCGAGCACCACACCGGGGGTCAGCAGCGGCGTCAGCCGCTCGGGCGCCAGCGCCACCGTCGTCATCGCGCCCGGCCCGGCAGCGGCCACCAGCCGCGCCCGCCGGATCACCAGCAGCAGCGCGTCCGGCAGCGAGAACACCCCGGCCAGGCATGCCGCGACGTACTCGCCCAGGCTGTAGCCCAGCAGCGCGGCCGGGGTCACCCCGTGCGCACGCCACAGCGCGGCGCAGGCGTAGTCCACCGCGAACACCGCCGCGTGCCCGACATCGAGCCGGGTGTGCAGCGGTGAGTCCGCGTCCGCCCCGGCGCGCGCCGCGGCCGGGCCGAACGCCCCGGTCGGCGCCTCCTGCGCCGCGCCCGCCGGGTACAGCACCTCCCGCAGATCCAGGCCGAGTTCCGCCTCGGCCGCCTCGGCACACGCGTCGAGGGCCGCGCGGAACTCCGGCCGGCTCTCGTACAGTTCCCGGCCGGTGCCCACCCGCAGTTCGCCGGTGCCCGGCAGCAGCAGCGTCACCGGCGCGCCGGGGCCGCCCGGCGGTACGGAGCGCACGGTGCCGCCGTCGGCCAGCCGCCGCAGGGCGGTGGCCAGTTCGGCGGCGTCCGCGCCGCTCACCGCGGCCCGCTGCTCCAGCACACTGCGGCCGGTGCGCAGCGTGTACGCCACGTCGTCCGTCCGGGGCGCGTCCTCGGCGCCCAGCCGCTCGGCCAGCTCCCCGGCCATGGTCCGCACCGCCTCCGGGGTGCGGCCCGACAGCGGCAGCACCCGGCTGCCGGCCGGCACCGGCGCGCGCTCGGGGCGCGGCGCCTGGGCGAGCACCACATGGCTGTTGGTGCCGGACCAGCCGAAGGAACTCACGCCCGCGACGCGCGGCCCCGTGCGGCGCGGCCAGTCGGTGAGCCGGTCCGGCAGCAGGGTGGGGCAGCCGTCCCAGTCGATCGCCGGGCTGGGCTCGCTGTGGTGCAGGTTGCGGGGTATCCGCCCGTGCTCCAGGGCCAGCACCGTCTTGATCAGCCCGGCCATCCCGGCCGCGCCCGTCAGATGGCCGACGTTCGTCTTCACCGCGCCGACCACCAGCGGCCGGTCCTCGTCGCGGCCGGGGCCGAACACCTCGTGCAGCCCGGTCATCTCGATGGAGTCGCCCAGCAGGGTGCCCGACCCGTGCGCCTCGACGAAGTCCACGTCGTCCGGGGTCAGTCCGGCGTCCGCGAGCGCCGCCCGGATCACCGCCCGCTGGGCCGTGCCGTTCGGCGCGGTCAGGCCGTTGCTGGTGCCGTCCTGGTTGACGGCCGAGCCCCGGATCACCGCCAGCACCCGGTGGCCGCGCGCCGTCGCGTCGCTCAGCCGCTCCAGGACGACCACGCCGCAGCCCTCGCCCATCAGGAACCCGTCGGCGGCGGCGTCGAACGTCTTGCAGCGGCCGTCCCGGGCGAGCATCCGCATCTTGGAGCCCTGCCGGTAGGTGTCCGGGTGCAGGATCGCGCTGACCCCGCCGACCAGCGCCAGCTCGCTCTCGCCCGACCGCACGCTGCGCGCCGCCAGATGCAGCGCCACCAGCGAGGAGGAGCAGGCGGTGTCCAGCAGCAGCGCGGGCCCGCGCAGGTCCAGCAGGTACGACAGCCGGCCCGCCACCACGCTGGAGGCGGTGCCCAGGCCCAGATACGGGTCGTCCAGCACCTCGGGGCCGCCGCGCTCGCGCTGGAGCGAGGCGTACTGGCTGCCCGGCATCATCCCGACGAACACGCCGGTGGCGCTGCCCCGCAGCCGGTCCGGGGCGCAGCCCGCGTCCTGGAGCGCCTGCCAGGCCACCTCCAGCAGCATCCGCTGCTGCGGGTCCATGCGCAGCGCCTCGCGCGGCGAGATGCCGAAGAACGCCGGGTCGAAGCCCGCCAGATCGTCGACGAAGGCGCCCCGGGTGGTGTACGCGGTGCCCGGCGCGTCCGGGTCCTCCGCGTACCGGGCACGCGCGTCCCAGCGGTCCGCCGGGACATCGGCGGACGCGTCGTACCCCTGGGACAGCAACTCCCAGAACCGCTCGGGGCTGTTGGCGCCGCCCGGGAACCGGCAGGCCATGCCGACGACGCACACCGGATCGTCGTCGTCCGCCGCCTCCGCGCGGGGCGCGGCAGCGGCGGCCGGGGCCGGGGGGGCCGGCACCAGATGCTCGACCAGCGCGTCGATG
>NZ_JBHWJL010000163.1:0-11223 GCF_042731495.1 Streptomyces sp. NPDC059853 | reverse complement strand
CCCCGACCCGGCATCACCACCCGACCCGGGCCCGGCGGAGCCGACACCCCCCGCTCCGCCGGGCCCGGGCACGTCCACGCCCGGGCGCCACGTGCGTCCGGGCGTGCCGCGCCCCGGCCGGGCGGTGGGGCGATGGGCGGACGGATGTCCGGATCCCGGGTGCGTTCCGGGGTGTGTGTGCTGCCGAACGCGCTGGTGCCGTGCGCGGTTCGACCGCGCGCCGGGAGCGCGCGCGGGGCGCTCGGCAACCTCTCCACACCTCCGATATCCCATCGTTATGGCCCGGTCGGCAACGGACTTCCCGGTTCGCGCATCTTTACTACTGAGACCTACGAATCCTTCAGGGGGACATGGTGCGCTCCGCGCTCAGGCACAGAACGTCCGTCGCCGTCGCGGCCCTCGCCGCGGCGGCTCTGCTGCTGACCGGGTGCGGAGGCCAGGGCGGTACCGACGACGAGAGCGCGGCGCCGCCGGCCAGTTCTGCGCCCGAGGCCGACCAGGTGGACGACAAGCCGGCCGACGAGGAGCCGGAGGAGGAAGAGACCGAGCCGGCCGAGGAGGTCGTCCTCGAATTCGGCGACGAGTCCGACCAGGTGCGCGAGTTGCAGGCGCGCCTGGCCCAGCTGGACCACTTCGCCGCCGACCCGACCGGCTACTACGGCGACGTCACCGTCGGCGCGGTGGCCGGGTTCCAGGAGGCGCAGCAGCTGGAGGTCTCCGGCACCGTCTTCGAGAGCACCTGGGCCGCCATCACGGAGCTGAGCACCGCCCCCAGCCAGCAGGAGCTGTACCCGCCGCAGCTGGTGATGGGCTACGGCGACAACAACGACCAGGTGCGTGAGCTCCAGGCGCGGCTGATCCAGCTCGGCCACTTCGACGAGAAGCCGACCGGCTACTACGGCGACGTCACCTCCTCGGCCGTGCGCGCCTTCCAGCAGTCGGCCGGTATCGAGGCGACCGGCCAGCTGGACGAGGGGACCTGGACCGCGCTGAAGGAGCAGACGAGCGCCCCGGCGCAGGACGACATGTTCCCGCCGATCGAGGTGCCGGAGGTGGAGACGCCGGCCAACCTGGACGAGCGCTGCATGACCGGGCGCGCGCTGTGCATCTCGAAGACCACCAACACGCTGTCGTGGGTGATCGACGGCCAGGTGAAGACGACCATGGACGTGCGGTTCGGGACCGAGGAGTACCCGACCCGCGAGGGTGAGTTCGACGTCTACTGGAAGTCCCGCAACCACCACTCGACGCTGTACGACTCGCCGATGCCGTACGCGATGTTCTTCGACGGCGGCCAGGCGGTGCACTACTCGGAGAACTTCGCCGCCAACGGCTACAACGGCGGCTCCTACGGCTGTGTCAACGTCCGGGACGAGGCGGCGATCGCCGCGCTGTTCGACGAGGTGCGCGAGGGCGACAAGGTCATCGTCCACTGGTGACGCGGGGGACGCCGGTCCCTCAGTGATGGAACGCGGGGCGCTGCTCGGCTGTGGCCGCCGGATGGCGGGCCAGCTCGGCCAGCGCCCCGCGCAGGTCCGCGAGCAGCAGGGTCGTCAGATCGCGGCTGACCCCGTGGCGTACCACCACCCGCTGGACGACGGTCTCCTGGCGGTCGGCCGGCAGCGGGTAGGTGGGGACCTGCCAGCCGCGCAGCCGCAGCCGTTCGGCCAGGTCGTACAGGGTCCAGCCGGCCCGGTCGGCGGCGCGTTCCGGGGTGAGCGTCCAGCACACCACGGGCAGTCCGGCGCGGCCGTCGTGCAGCACCTGGAAGGGGCCGAGTCCCGCGATGCCGTCGGCGAGCGCGACGGCGGTGTCGGCGCAGGCGCGCTGCACGGCCTGGTAGCCGCTCCGGCCCAGTCGCAGCAGGTTGTAGTACTGGGCGACGATCTGGCCGCCGGGCCGGGAGAAGTTGAGCGCGAAGGTCGGCATGTCGCCGCCGAGGTAGTCGACGTGGAAGACGAGGTCGTCCGGCAGGTCGCCGGTGTCCCGCCACACCACCCAGCCGACGCCGAGCGGGGCGAGGCCGAACTTGTGGCCCGAGCAGTTGACGGACTTCACCCGCTCGATCCGGAAGTCCCACTTGAGTCCCGGCTGGAGGAACGGCGCCACGAAACCACCGCTCGCCGCGTCCACATGGATCGGTACGTCGATCCCGGTGCGGGCCGCGAGCGCGTCGAGGGCGGCGGCGATGTCCTCGACCGGTTCGTAGGCGCCGGTGAAGGTGACGCCGAGGGTGGCGACCACGCCGATGGTGTTCTCGTCGCAGTAGCGGGCGAGCTGGGCGGGGTCGGAGGTGGTGCGGCCGGGCAGCAGCGGCATCCGGCGCAGCTCGACGCCGAAGTAGCGGGCGAACTTCTCCCAGCACACCTGGACCGGTCCGCACACCAGGTTCGGCCGGTCGGCGGGGCGTCCCTCCGCCCGGCGCCGCGCCCGCCAGCGGCGGTGCAGCGCGAGCCCGCCGAGCATCGCCGCCTCGCTCGATCCGGTGGTGGAGCAGCCGACGGCGGCGGCGCCGTGCGGGGCGTGCCAGAGCGCGGCGAGGATGTGGACGCAGCGCGCCTCCAGTTCGGCGGTCTGCGGGTACTCGTCCTTGTCCACCATGTTCTTGTCGAGGGTCTCGGTCATCAGGGCCCGCACCTCGGGCTCGGACCAGGTGGTGCAGAAGGTGGCCAGGTTCTGCCGGGAGTTGCCGTCCAGGGCGAGTTCGTCGTGGATCAGCTGGTACGCCTCGCGGGCGGGCATCGGCCCGTCGGGCAGGGCGTAGCGCGGCAGGGCCCGGCCGCTGCCGGGCAGCGCGTACAGGTCGGCGCTCTGGTCCGTACGCTCCTGGGTCACGCGGTGGAGAGGCACGCTTCCCACGCTGCGGGTCCGGGCACCGGGCCGCAACCGTGCCGCCGCCGAAGAGGCGATGACCGGGCGAGGGCGGGGGGAGGTGCGCGGTGGCCGGGTGATGATGGGGCGTATGCGCTACATCATCATCGGAGCGGGAGCGGTCGGCGGGGCCATCGGCGGACGGTTGCACGAGGCGGGTCACGAGGTCGTCCTCGTGGCGCGCGGTGCCCACTTCGCGGAGCTGCGCGACGGCGGCCTGCGGCTGCGGACCCCCGACGCCTCCCTGACCCTGCCCATACCGGCGGCCGACCGGCCCGAGGCCGTCGAGCTGCGCCCGGACGACGTCCTCGTCCTGGCCGTCAAGACCCAGGACAGCGTGGCGGCGCTGGAGGCCTGGGCGGGCCGCCCGGTGGCGGGCGGCGGGACCGCCGGCGAGCGGCTGCCGCTGCTGTGCGCGCAGAACGGGGTGGTGAACGAGCGGCTGGCGCTGCGCCGTTTCCGGCACGTGTACGGGGTGTGCGTGTGGCTTCCGGCGCAGTTCCTGGCGCCCGGGGTCATCACCGCGCCGTGTGCGCCGCTGACCGGGATGCTGCACATCGGGCGGTTCCCCGAGGGGACGGACGAGACGGCGCGGCGGATCGCGGCCGATCTGGACGGCGCGTACTTCCTGGCGCCGGTGGCCGGGGACGTGATGCGGTGGAAGTACGCCAAGCTGCTGTCGAATCTGGCGAACGCGGTGGAGGCGATCACCGGTTCGGCGAGCGAGCCGGGCTCGGCGGAGCTGGCGGCGCGGGCCCGGGCGGAGGGGGTCGCGGTGCTGCGGGCCGCCGGGATCGCGTTCGCGTCCGAGGAGGAGCAGGCGGCGCTGCGCGGGGAGCGGATGCGGACGCGGCCGGTGCCGGGTGGCGACCCCGCGCACGGCTCGTCGTGGCAGAGCCTGCGGCGCGGCGCGGGGTCGATCGAGGCGGACTATCTGAACGGGGAGATCGTGCAGTTGGGGCGGCTGCACGGGGTGGACACGCCGGTGAACGAGCTGCTCCAGCGCACGGCGAACCGGTTCGCGCGGGAGGGGCGGGCGCCGGGGTCGCTGACGGCGGCCGAGCTGGTGTGACGTCCGGCCGGGGGCGTCGCCGGTGTCAGCTCTCCGCCGGTGCGTCGGCTGCTGACACCTCCGTGGGCGCCGCTCCGGCGGGCGGCGCGCCCGGGGTGGCCTCCCGGGCGGCGTCCGGCAGGCGTTCGCCGAGCCGGGCGAGCCGCTGGCGGGCGGCCTGGGGTGTGCCGAGCCCCAGGCCGAAGGCGATCTCCTGCCAGGTGAGCCCGCGCCCCCTGGCCATGCTGATCAGCCCGGCCTCGACCTCGTCCAGTTCGGCACGGGCGCGCGGGACGAGGGTGAGGGCGGCGGTGATGTCCGCCCGGTCCACCTCCGGCTCGCCGTCGGCGGGCAGCGCGGCGCCGCTGAGCAGGAAGGCCACCAGCCGTACGGCCTCGTGCGGTGCGAGCACGGCCGGATGGGTCTGCCGGGCGCGCTGGGCGTCGTCGGCGGCGTGCCGTTCGGCGATCCGGAAGAGCGCGGCGTACGCGCGGCGCGCGGCGGCGGCGCCGGGGTCGGGGGGTGTGAAGGGATCGTCGGTCATGCCGCCATCCTCCGGGCGGAACGTTCCCTTGTCAACGCAGTAAAGTGAACGAAATGTTCATGAGCGCCCGTCGGCGGGCGGGGAGACGCTCCGCGTCCCCTCGCCGGTGGAGGCCGGTCCGTGCGGCACCGGCCGGCCGGCAGCGGCCACGGGACCGCCGCTCAGCTCCCCGGGCCGCCCGCCCGGTAGGCGTGCGGGGTGTGGCCGGTGTGCCGCCGGAAGACGCGGGTGAAGTACGCGCGGTCGTGGAAGCCGACCGCGCGGGCCACGGTCTGGATGGTGTCGTCGCTGGTGCGCAGCCGGGCCATGGCGCGGCGGATGCGCAGCCGGGTCAGGTACTCCCACAGGGTCAGCCCGAGCTCGCGGTGGAACAGCCGCCCCAGATGGTCCTCGCTCGTGCCGGCCGCCTGCGCCACCTGCCAGCGCGTGACGTGCTGCCGGTAGTGGCCCTCCAGATAAGCGAGCGCCGCGCGCACCGGCGCGGGCGCCGGTTCCGTGCGCTGGGTCATGGTGGTGAGCAGCGCGGCCGTCTCCGCCGCGGTGAGCACCTGGCGCCCCAGCAGTACAAGGCCGGGGTGGGGTTCCGCGCGGCGGAGGTCCGCCGCCGTGAAGCCGTCGTCGCTGAGCAGCAGGACGGGGGTGGCCGCCGGTGCGCCGGTGCGTTCGCGGGCCTGGTCGACGAGGTCGAAGCCGTCCATGTCGGGCAGCACCCGGTCGGTGACGATCAGGGCGGGCGGACCGGCGTCCTCGGCCAGCAGGGCGAGTGCGCTGGTGCCGTCGGCGGCGGCCCGGACGGGGCGGCCCGGCAGCACGGTGGTGAGCAGCCGGCGCAGTTCCTCGCGGGTGGCCGGGACGGCGGTCGCGATCAGGGCGGGCAGGGTGGATCCGGGCGGGCGCAGCGCGGTGAGGGCGGTGTGCAGGTCGGGGCGGCCGAGCGCGGGGGTGTCCCCGATCCCGTACAGCAGGAACGGGGTGTGCCGCAGCGCCGGGTGGTCGTGGAGTCTGCGGATCACCGGCCACTCCTGGGGGCGGGCGTGGGCGGTGTCCCAGGCGATGGCGGCCGGGCCGGGCGGGGAGACGAGGGAGGCGAGGTCGTCGTCGGGGTGCAGGTGGTGGGGCAGCAGACCGTGGCGGCGGGCGAGTGCGGTGAGTTCGGGGGGCGGGGCGGTGGAGGCGGCGATGAGGAGGGTACGGGCGGCCCCGGCCGGGGGCAGTGCGCGGACGTAGCCGGGGGGCGGGGCGGGCAGCGGGAGTTCGAGGACGAACGCGCCGTCCGAGAAGCCGAGCGTGCCGCCGTGCAGGACGGCGAGGCGGCGGGCGATGGCCAGGCCGAGCCGGTTTCCCGGCCGGCCGGTGGCGAAGGGCTGGAAGAGCTGGTCGGCGTCGCCGGGCGGCGCGGCGGCGCGCAGGGCGGGGGCGGTGAGGCGCAGCACGAGGTACGGGGGCCGGATGTCGGCGGTCAGCCGGCTGCCGGGACCGGCGGCGGCGCGGTGGAGGTTGCCGAGGATCTGCCGCAGCCGGGCGGGGTCGGCGACGAGGGCGGGCAGCTGGGCCGGGAGGCGGGCGGTGCCGGGGTCCGTAAAGGTCTCGATCAGAAGAGGTCGGGGATCGATCAGTTGTCGATCGAGATCAAGTGCGTCGATCTCCGAACGGGACAGATCCAGCAGATCATCGATCAGCAGCAGTAACTGGGCGGCGTCCGCGTGCCCCGGGTCGCCGGGCCGCAGCCGGCGCAGGATGGCCTCCACGGGGGTGCGCAGTTCGTCCGTGGCGTTGTCCAGCAGCCGGGTCTTGCGGCGGCTGGCCCGCTCGGCGGCGTCCCGGGCCCGGCGCACCTCCTCGAACAGGCGCACGCCCCGCAGCGTCGCGCTGATCTGGTCGCCCAGCGCCCGGAACAGCGCGCCCTGCCGGGCGGCGGCGCGGCGCGGACCGGTCTCGAAGAGCGCGAAGCCGAGGTGCTCGGCCCCGGTGTGCAGCGGTTCGAGGACGGCCGTCCAGCGCGGTCCGTCCGCCGGGGGCAGCGGGAGGCCGGACGCGGCGGACACCACCGACGCGTCGGGGCCGTCGGGCGGGCCCGGCGCGGTGGGCACCGGGTCGAGGCGCAGCCGGACGGCCGGGACGCCCAGTGGTGGCAGCCGCCGGTCCAGTGCGGCGGTCAGCGCGGCGGTGTCGGTGACCGTGGCGAGCGCGGCGGCCAGTTCCTGGAGCCCGCGGGCCTCCTGCTCCTTCGTCCACCGCTCGTACTCCAGCAGCCGCTGCGTCTTGTCGGCCACCATGAGCCGGGCCTGGCCCAGCAGCCGCTCCCGGCGCGCGCTGCCCGGCACGGGCCCGGCGGCGCGCAGCGCCACCAGGGCGCGGTCCCACGCGGCGGCGTCTTCCGGCGCGTGCACACGGCTGCTGATGAGCCGTTCGAGACCGGCCAGGAAGGCGGTGCCGGTGCTCTCCTCCAGCGCGGGCACCAGGCCGGCGAGCCCGGGCGGCAGATCGCGGGGGCCGCCGCCGTCCGCGTCCCGGTCCACCTCGCCGACCAGCGGCGAGTGGCAGCCGCAGGACCGGCGGATCACCAGGGTGCCGGGGACGGCGCGCCGGGCGGGCGGCGCGGTGCCGCGCAGCCGGGCCAGCAGGGTGTCGACGGCGAGCGCGCCGAGCGCGCCGAACGGCAGGGCGACGGAGGTGAGCGGCGGGTCGCTGATCTGCGCCTCGGCGGAGTCGTTGAAGCTGATGAGCGCGACGTCCTCGGGGACCCGGACGCCCCGGTGGGTGAGGAAGCGCAGCGCGTCGGCGGCCAGGGCGTCGCTGCACACGATGACGGCGTCGAAGTCGCGGCCGGGGCGCAGCCCGCGGACGTCCAGCAGCACCCGCATCGCGGCGGCGCCCGCGCCGGGCGCGAAGTCGACGGAGGCGCCGGTCAGGGCGCGGTCGTACGGCAGGCGGTAGCGGGCGAGTGCGTCGGTGTAGGCGCGGAACCGGTCCACGGAGACCGGGTTGGCCAGCGGGCCGCGGAGGCAGGCGAGGCGGCGGCGGCCGTGGTCGCGGGTGAGGTGGCCGACGGCGCGGCGCATGCCGGTGTTGCTGTCCAGCCGCAGCGTCTCGTGGTCGTCGAGGGCACGGTTGAGGCTGACGACGGCGCCGAGCGCGGCGAGGCGTGCGGTGAGCCGGTCGGCCGGGGCGGCGCCGGGGGCGGGCAGGCCCAGGGTGGAGGTCCAGCAGATCGCGCCGTCCAGGTGGTCGGGGGAGATCAGCCGGTAGAGGGCGTTGCGGGCGGCGCCGTCCGCGCCGTCGGGCCGGACGGCGCCGCCGGGGAAGCACAGCAGGTTGACGTCGTTGCGCTCGGCCGCCTCCAGGACACCGGCCCACAGCGTGGCGCCGACGCCGAGGTGGATGTTGGCCGTGACGAGCCCGATGGTGGGGCGGGGCCGACGTCGTGCCATGGAGAACTTCCTCGTCCGCCGTGGGAAACGTGCGAGGAAGATAACCCCATGACCGTACCCGGACAAGGCCGGGGCCGGTCCGGGCACGGGTGGTGCGGGTGGTGCGGAGGGGGCGCGGGCCGGGTCAGATCTTTCCGGCGCCCGCGCCCGACTGGACGATCGACTTGACGCCGGCCGCCGCGTCGAGGCGGTAGCTGTAGGGGATGCCGTTCACCGAGCCGCCGGCCTGGCCCGAGCCGGAGTTGACGAAGTGGTTGTTGCGGGCGACGAGGGTGCCCGCCGGGGACGAGCCCTCACCGAGGTGGAACGGGTCGCGGGTGTTCTCGAAGTAGTTGCCCTCGACCAGGACACCGGCTTCCTTGGTGGAGGCCACGCCGTAACTGGTCACCCCGCCGTAGTAGTTGTTGTAGACGTGCACCGGGTTGCCGAAGCGGACCCGGGGGTTGCGCTGGTTGGTGCCGTCGAACCAGTTGTGGTGGTAGCTGACCCGCAGCTTGCCCCGGTCCTCGGAGGCGTTGCCGTCGTCGTGGCCGAGCAGCATCGTCTTGTCGTGGCCGTACACCCGGTTCCACGAGACGGTGATGTTGTCCGAGGCCCGCTTGATGTCGACCAGGCCGTCGTAGGCGTTGGTCAGCGTGTTGTGGTCGATCCAGACCCGGGTCGAGCGCTCGATGTTGATGGCGTCGTCGTTCGAACCGGAGAACGTGAGGTTCTGGATGATGACGTTGGAGACGCCGCTGATATTGAGGCCGCTGCCGGTGATGCGGCCGTTGTTCCCGACGCCGATGACGGTCTTGTTGGCGGCGACCTTGGTCATCGAGCCGAGTTGGATGGTGCCGTTGACGCGCACCTCGACCGCGCCGGAGCGCTGCACGGCCTCGGTGAACTGGCCGGCGTTGGTCACGGTGACCGTGGTGCCCCCGGCGCCGCCGGTGGTGCCCGCGCCGAAGCCGGTGGGCGTGCCCACGGCCAGGGTCGACACGGTGTCCCGCGGCACCTCGGCGGCGGTGCCGCTGGAGGCGGTCAGGGCGCCCAGCGTGGCGACGGCGGTGGCGACGGCCGTGACCGAGGCCAGCTTGAACCTTGCGCTCGTCCTGCGCATGCGATGCTCCGTCCGGATGTGGGGGTGGGAGGGATGGGTCGCGCGGCTCGCACACGTGCAATGCCCTGATGCTAGGGCGGGACCGTGTGGACGATGACGGCCCGCCTGTGGACTATTGCGTGCTTGTGTTGTGTGACTCTGCGCTGAGCTGGGCGTTGTCAGTGCGGCGCGGCACACTGGAAGCATGTGCAGAAGCATCAAGACCCTGCGGCCCCCGATGGCCCCCGATGTCACGGAGCAGGACATCGAGGCGGCGGCACGGCAGTACGTCCGCAAGGTGTCCGGCTTCCACCGGCCGGCCGCGCACAACGAAGAGGTGTTCGAGGCCGCGGTGCGGGACATCACCGCCGCCACCGAACACCTGCTGGCTCATCTGGAGGTCAGGAACACAGCGCGCTCTCGATGAGCGCCCGCGCCGCGTCGCCCTCCGGCATGGGGGTGTCGCCCTCGGGCAGCAGCACGTTGGTGTTGACCGACACGATCATGCTGCGGGCGCCGTCCCCGGTCACACCGTTGCGGGTCATGAAGCCCTGGATGTCGAGGCCGCGGTCAAGACCCAGGTGAAGCGCCTGATAAGCAAACTCGCCCTGCCCAGCCGCGCCCAGGCGGTGGTGACGGCCTACGAGTCCGGCCCGAGCACCCCGGGCGGCCTCCCCCGGCCGTAGGGGATCCGGGAGCCCGGCCGGGCAGCGGGTCAGGCCGCCGCGGTGGCCGCCGTCCCCGACGACCGTGCCCCGATCACGCCGCTGACCAGCACGGCCCGCCGACGGGTGGTGAAGCGGCTCAGGTTGACCACGAGCGCGTTGAGGCGCCCGGACTGCACACTGGGCCGTCTGCCGCGGTCGAGGGCCCGCAGCGCGGTCGCGACCACCTGCTCCGGGGTCTGGTATCGGCCCTGGTAGGCCCCGCTGCCCAGCCCGTCGAAGAACTCGGTGCGGGTGAGCCCCGGGGCGAGCGACAGCACCCGCAGACCGGTGCCGCGCGCCTCGTACCACAGCGCCTCGGTGAAGCTGAGGACGAACGCCTTGCAGGCCCCGTACACCGCCATCCCGGGCATGGGCGTGTAGGCCGCCATGCTCGCCACGTTGACCAGGACTCCCCGGCCGGAGGCGCGGAGCGGCCCGATGAACGCGCGGGTGAGGTCCACGAGATTGGTGACATCCACGGTCATCTCGTCCGTGAGGCGGCCGGGATCCTCCGCGTGGAAGGGGCCGTCGGTGCCGAAGCCCGCGTTGTTCACCAGGCCGTCGACGCTGATGCCCCGCCGGTCCAGCTCGGCGGCCAGCCGCCGGCCCGCGCCCGGCTCGCTCAGATCGAGGGCGACCGGCTCGGCCCGCACACCGTGCCGCTCCCGCAGTTCGGCGCCGAGTGCCTCCAGCCGGTCGTGCCGCCGCGCGACGAGGACGACATCGGAGCCGCGGCGGGCCAGCTCCCGCGCGAAGGCGGCACCGATGCCGGAGCTGGCGCCGGTGACGATCGTGGTCTGACCTGTGAAGTCGATGGGACGCATAGCCGTACTCTATGCAGCTTCTTGCATCGAGTGCAAGGGCCTGCACCGAGTCCCTGTTCCTACACTGGGAGCATGGCCGACACCCCCACGCTCCGAGAGCGGGCCCGCAGCGCGGCGCGCGCGGAGATCGCCGCCACCGCCGTACAGCTCTTCGCGGAGAACGGCTTCGAGGCGACGACCGTCGATCAGATCGCCGCCGCGGCCGGCATCTCGCGCCGCTCGTTCTTCCACTACTTCGGGAGCAAGGAGGACGTCGTCCTGGGCGACACCGAAGCGCTGGGCGAGACGGTACGGGCGGCCCTGGAGGCCCGTCCGGCGGAGGAATCGGCGTGGACGGCCATCACCGAGGCGTTCAGGGTGCTGCGGCACGCCGCGGGCAGCGAGAAGGAACAGCTGATCCTCGCCGGCATCCACGGCCAGGCACCCTCCCTGCGCGCCCGGCACCTGGAGAAGCACCTGCGCTGGCAGGAACTGCTCGCCCCCGGGATCCAGCAGCGCCTCGGCCTCCCCCCGTCACCGGACCCCGACCCGCGGGCCCTGGCCTTCGTCGCCGCCGCGCTGGCCTGCCTCGACGCGGCCGTCGACGCCTGGTACCGCTCGGGCGGCACGGACGACATCGAACGCCTCTTCACCGACGCCGTCGCGACCCTCCGCGGCTAGGCCGTCTCTTGCGGATCTTCGCGGGGCCGCGCCGCCGGCTACTGGGGGCACCTC
>NZ_JBHWJL010000162.1:7263-11236 GCF_042731495.1 Streptomyces sp. NPDC059853 | reverse complement strand
GGGGGGGGGGGGGGGGGGGGGGGGGGGGGGGGGGGGGGGGGGGGGGGGGGGGGGGTGGGGGGGGGGGGGGGGGGGGGGGGGGGGGGGGGGGGGGGGGTTTTGGGGGGTGGGCGGGGGGGGGGCGGGGGGGGGGGGGGGTCGCGGGGGGGCGGGCGGTCCGGTGAGGTGTCGCCGTCGGTGGCGCCTTCGCCGTCGGTGCCGCGGTCGCCGGTGCCGCCGTCCGGCCCCGCCGAGCCGTCGACGGGGCCGGCTCCGTCGCGGCCGCCGCGCGAGGGGGAGCCGCCGGTGGAGCCCTCGGAGGCGCCGTCGCCGCCGGGTGACGGGGCGGACGGGCGGGACGGTCCGGTGGGCGACTAGCGGTACCGGGCCTGTGGGGCCCGGGGGGCCTGTGGGGCCGCCGGGGTCGTCAGAGGTAGAGCCCGGTGGAGTCGTCGGAGCCCTGGAGGCGTTCGGCGGCCACGGCGTGCAGGTCGCGTTCGCGCATCAGGACGTAGGCGACGCCGCGCACCTCGACCTCGGCGCGGTCCTCGGGGTCGTACAGCACCCGGTCGCCGACTTCGACGGTGCGGACGTTCTGCCCGACCGCCACCACCTCGGCCCAGTCGAGCCGGCGGCCGACCTGGGCGGTCGCCGGGATGACGATGCCGCCCGAGGAGCGGCGTTCGCCGCCCTCGCCGTCCGCGCGGACGAGGATCCGGTCGTGGAGCATCCGGATCGGCAGTTTGTCGTGGGTGGGGTTCGAACTCACGGGGAAGACGGTATCTCAGGTCGTTGAACGTTCGGCTACCGGTTCCGCGGGTCCTTGCCGCCGGGGGCGGACCGGGAGGTGGCGATCATCAGGCCGACGGCGACCACGGCGAGCGCGATCGGGACGACGCGGCTCATCCGGGGGCTGCCGTCGGGGTGGGTGAGCTTCTCGCGGAAGCCGCCGACGGTGCGGTCGACGCTGGCGGCGGCGCGGGCTTTGGCGTCTCCGACGATGGTCCTGGGGTGTACCCGGACGCCGATCTCTTCGAGGGTGCCCCGCAGGCTCTCCCGCCGCCTGTGGATCCGCGCCTCGATCGCCGCGGGGTTCTCGGCTGCTTGCGACACGCTCACGCCTCCATGGTCCGTCCCGTCTCGGGTTTACGGGACAGTGTGTCAGCTCCTCCCAGCCGCTGCCTGTCGCAGCCCCCGATTAGGCTGGGTGGCGCAGTGCCCGTAGGACCGACCGAGAGGATCCGCGATGAGTGAGCGCCTTCAGCCGGGGGATCCCGCCCCCGCCTTCTCCCTGCCCGATGCCGATGGCAAGCGGGTGTCGCTGGCCGATCGTGCCGGGCGCAAGGTCATTGTCTATTTCTACCCGGCGGCGCTGACCCCGGGCTGCACCAAGCAGGCGTGCGACTTCACGGACAATCTGGAGCTGCTGGCCGGGGCGGGGTACGACGTCATCGGGATCTCGCCGGACAAGCCGGAGAAGCTGGCGAAGTTCCGGGAGAAGGAGAGCCTGGGGATCACTCTGCTGAGCGACCCGGACAAGGAGGTGCTGGCCGCGTACGGGGCGTTCGGGGAGAAGAAGCTGTACGGGAAGACGGTGACCGGTGTCATCCGTTCGACGGTGGTCGTGGGTGCGGACGGGAAGGTCGAGCGGGCGCTGTACAACGTGAAGGCGACCGGGCACGTGGCGAAGCTGATCCGTGATCTGGAGCTGGCGCCGGCGGGAGGCGAGCAGGGTGACTGAGCGCAAGCCGATCGAGTCGTGGCTGACCGACATGGATGGGGTGCTCATCCATGAGGGGGTGCCGATTGCGGGCGCGGACCGTTTTCTGAAGCGGCTGCGGGAGTCGGGGCGTCCGTTCCTGGTGCTGACGAACAACTCGATCTACACGCGGCGGGATCTGCACGCGCGGCTGGCGCGGATGGGTCTTGAGGTGCCGGTGGAGAGCATCTGGACCTCGGCGCTGGCGACGGCGCAGTTCCTGGCGGAGCAGCGGCCGGGTGGCAGCGCGTATGTGATCGGTGAGGCGGGGCTGACGACGGCGCTGCACGATGTGGGCTATGTGCTCAGTGACGCGGCGCCGGACTATGTGGTGCTGGGTGAGACGCGTACCTACAGCTTCGAGTCGCTGACGAAGGCGATCCGGCTGATCAATGACGGGGCGCGGTTCATCGCGACGAACCCGGATCACACGGGTCCCTCCGCGGAGGGGGCGCTGCCGGCGACGGGTTCGGTGGCGGCGCTGATCACGAAGGCGACGGGGCGTGAGCCGTATTTCGTGGGGAAGCCGAATCCGCTGATGATGCGGGCGGGTCTGAACGAGATCGGGGCGCATTCGGAGACGAGCGCGATGATCGGTGACCGGATGGACACCGATGTGCTGGCGGGTCTGGAGGCGGGGATGGAGACGTTCCTGGTGCTGACGGGGCTGACCCGGCCGGAGGACATCGACCGGTATCCGTTCCGGCCGTCCAAGGTGGTGGATTCGATCGCGGATCTGGTGGACCGGGTCTGAGGCGCGGGGTGGGGTGCGGGTGACGCGAACGGGGGATTCGCGTCACCCGATGGCGTAACGGCGGCGGCTCCCGGGGTGCGTGGGGGCGGCGGGCGGGTGACTTTCGGATGGGATCGATCCGGAGGTTGTGCCATGAGCATCGTCAGGCCCGCCGGGCTCACCTTGGTCACGTTGTCGATGGCGCTGGCGGTGGTGTCGGTGCCGGCCGGGGCGGCGTTCGCGTCCGGCGGGGAGCGGGAGCGCGGGGAGGTGCACGTCTCGCCGGCCGGGCCGCGGCCGGGCGAGGAAGTGGTGCTGCGGGTGACGGGGTGCCGGGAGGCGAGCGGTACCGCGCATTCGGAGGCGTTTGTCGCGGAGGCGGTGCTGGCGCCGTCGGCGGAGGGCGGGCTGTTCGGCGAGGCGCGGATCAGTTCGACGGTGGAACCGGGCGCGTATCCGGTGGATGTGTCGTGCGACGGGAACGACCGGGCGGTGTCGGGTCAGGTGAAGGTCGTGGCGGACGAGGGTGGGCGCGGTCACGACAAGGATCAGGGGGCGGGGCACGGCAAGGAGCACGAGCGGGGGCAGGAGGAGGGGCGCGGGCACGAGCGGGAGGCGGAGCCTTCGCTGCCGGCGCGGCCCTCGGCTCCGGTGCGGGCGGGCGGTGGCGGTACGGCGGGGTCCGAGCCGGTGGCCGGTGAGCGCGAGGAGCGGGTGCCGGAGGTGCCGACGGCGCTGACGGTGCTGTCGGGGGTGCTGGCGGCGGCGGCCGGGCTGACGGTGCGGCGGCTGCGGTCCCGGGAGAGGTGATGGAGGACGAGCCGACCGCTTCGGGCACCGGCCGTCTGGTCTCCTGTGTGGCGTGGGCGCTGCTGCTGACGGGGCTGTGGCTGTGGGGCCGTCAGCTGACCGAGGGCGGTGGGTGGCTGCCGGGCGCGGCGCCGGGTGCGGCGCAGGCGGCGGGGGCGCGCGGGTCGCTGCCTCCGGCGGCGGATCCGCTGGCGGGCGGGGTGGATCCGGCGGTGCTGGAGATCGAGGCGATCGGGGTGCGGGCGGACATCATGGCGCGCGGGGTGGACGACAGCGGCGGGGTGGCGCCGCCGCCGTTCAGCGAGCCGGAGCTGGTGGGCTGGTACGCGGGTTCTCCGGCGCCGGGTGCGGAGGGGGCGGCGGTGCTGGTGGGGCATGTGGACACCGAGACGGACCGGGCGGTGTTCCATGCGCTGGGGTCGGTGGAGCCGGGGGACGCGGTGCGGGTGGTGCGGGACGACGGTTCGGTGGCGGCGTTCACGGTGAGCGGGACCGAGGTGGTGGAGCGTGCGGATTTCGACCCGGACCGGGTGTACGGGCCGCAGCGGGAGGGGCGGGCGGAGCTGCGGCTGATCACCTGTGGCGGGACGTACGATCCGGAGCGGCGGGAGTATTCGGCGAATGTGGTGGTGTCGGCGTATCTGACGGATGCGGCGTGAGGGCGGGCGGGGGGACGGTGCGCGGCGCGGCGG